>JAADFT010000015.1:0-10717 GCA_013152765.1 Calditrichota bacterium
TGATTCTGCGGCGCTACAACGACCTGACGCTGCACCCGATCGTGAACGGCGTGGCCCAGCGCGAGACCACCATCGACCAGGTGACGCCGAATGTCACCACGTACCCGGACGTCGGCGACGTGATTGACGTGCAGATTCTCTCGGACGACACCGGCTACCACTTCAAGGTGTTCTTGAACGGCGTTCTGGACGGCCAGCTCGACGACACCAACCCGTCGCAGCAGCCGGACTACTACTACGCCGGCGTGATGATCTACGGCAACCGCAACGTCGGAATCGACGACTTTACGATCACGGTGGAGCGCGGCGACCCGGCCGAAATTCGAATTGTTTCGGGCGACAACCAGTCGGCGGGCGTGAACCAGGCCCTGCCGGAATCACTGGTCGTGCAGGTCAAGGACGAGTACGGCAACCCGAGCTCCGGTGTGTACGTGGACTTCAGCATCACGCAGGGCTCGGGCTACCTGAGCACCGACAGCCTCGATTTCGACGGCAACGTCTGGTTCGAGGCCGAGGATGCTAACCTGATCCCGCCGGTGACGATTCTGGATGCTGCCGACGCTTCTGGTGGGAAGGCGGTAGCCACAACTCAGGATCGCCAGGGAAGCATCAAGTTTGGGCTCTACATCCCGGAGACCGGCACTTACAAGCTCTGGGCTCGCGTGTTCGCACCTACCAGCACGTCCAACTCGTTTCTGGGCGTGAAGATGGACGAGGGCGACACGCTGCAGCCGGACGGCGACCAGTGGCGCTTCGACGTGACGGCTTCCTACGAGTGGTACACAGACGACATTCTGGTTTTCACCAACCTGACCAAGGGGTACCACGAACTCTACTTCTACTGCCGTGAGCCGGACACGCGGCTGGACAAGATTCTGCTGACGAACATCCCGGGCTACACGCCGAGTGGCACCGGCGGCGAACCGCTGGTCGTGGACAACATGACCAACGACGACGGCTACGCCTGGACCCGGCTGCGCTTCACCACAGAAGCAGGTTGGGTAACGGTGCACGCCGAGGCTCCCGGTGTGAGCCAGGGTGTGGACTTCCACGAGTACGCCGAGCCCGGGGCGCCCGTGGCAATCGAAAAGTACACGGGCGACAACCAGACTGGCCGTGCGGGCGAACCGTTACCGGACCCCTTCGTCGTGAAGGTGAAGGACCAGTACGGCAACGGTGTGCCAAACGTCAACGTGACGTTCCAGGTTACGAGTGGCGGAGGTTCGCTGGATCCGGCTACGCAGCCGGTGAAGACGGACAGCTCCGGCTTCGCGTCGGTGACGTACACGTTGGGCTACGAGTCGGAGACGCAGACGGTCCAGGCCACGGCTGAAGGCGTCAGCGGCACGGTCACGTTCACGGCAACCGCTTCGGGCGGGATTCCGCGTCAGATCAGCAAAGTCAGCGGCGACGGTCAGACTGGCCCCGTCGCTGCTCAGCTGCCGGATCCGCTGGTGGTCAAGATCGTCGACGGCGTTGGCGACCCGGTGCAGGGAATCACGGTGGACTTCAACGTGACAGCCGGCGGCGGACATCTGGACAACGGGCAGCAACACTACGCTGTGGACACGGACGCCAACGGCGAGGCGCGGGTCTACCTTACCCTCGGCACGGCCGCTGGCGACAGCAACAACGTAGTTCAGGCAACGGCTTCACTCAACGGCGAGCCTCTGAACGGGTCTCCGGTGACCTTCTGGGAATCCGCAACCGCAGGCGATCCGGACACGCTCAAGTACGTGAGTGGCAACGGCCAGTCCGGGCCGGTTGGACTGCCGCTGGAGCAGCCTTTTGTGGTCAAAGTGGTCGACCGCTACGGCAACCCGAAATCCGGCCAGATGGTCACCTTCTCCGTGGTGAACGGAAACGGAAACATCGACGGCCAGAGCTCCAAGAGCGTGGTCACGGACGCCCAGGGTCTGGCCCAGGTGACCTACACCATGGGCTCTGAGGTCGGCGTCGTGAATCGCGTCCAGGCGACCTCCACGCTGAACGGCAATCCGCTGAACGGTTCCCCGGTGACCTTTGAAGCGACCGCCACCACGGGTGTGGCGAGCAAGCTCGTTTACATCAGCGGTAACAACCAGACGGCCACGGTGGGGCAGACACTCGGCCAACCGCTGGTTGTGCGTGTAACCGACATTTTTGGCAACCCGGTGTCCGACCACCCGGTTCGGTTTGAGGTGAAGGCCGGTGGCGGCAAGGTGAACGGGCAGACGAGCGTGGAAGTGCGCACAGACGCCCAGGGATCGGCCCAGGTGAACTGGACCCTTGGCACCCAGGCGGGCAGCAACGCGCAGACCGTGTGGGCAACCTCGGAGCGCGACGGCACTCCGCTGGAAGGCTCGCCGGTTGTCTTCAACGCCAACGCCCTGGCCGACGTGGCGGCCAAGCTGGTTGAGTTCAGCGGCAACGGCCAGACGGGACAGGTGGGCAAAGCCCTTTCGCACCCGTTTGTGGCCAAAGTGACGGACCAGTACGGCAACGCCAAAGAAGGCCATCTGGTGACCTTCCGCGTGATCGCTGGCGGTGGCAGTTTCAACGGGCAGTCCTCGGTCAGCGTGGTCACCGACAGCCTCGGCCTGGCGCGTGCCACACTTACTTTGGGTACTGAGCCCGGCACGGACAACAACGTGGCGCAGGCTTCTGCCAGCCTGAATGGCTCGCCGCTGCAGGGCTCTCCGGTCACTTTCAAGGCGAGTGCCACCGCAGGCGACGCCCACAGCATCGCTGCTGTGGCCGGAAACGGGCAAACGGGCACCGTTGGTAAGCCACTGCCCGACTCGATCAAGGTCCGCGTGACGGACAGCTACGGAAACGGTGTTCCTGGTTTCACAGTCCAGTTCGAGGTGACCCAGGGTGGTGGAACGATTGGCGGTGTGGAAAGCCGCACTGTGACGACCAACAGCCTTGGCGAAGCCGCCGTGCAGTGGACACTTGGCACCGTGGCTGGGGACAACAACAACGTTTTGCGTGCAGTGGCCAACGGGCTGGAGGGCTCTCCGATTGTGTTCACGGCCAGTGCCCGAGCGGACTCTGCCTACAAGCTACTGTCTGTAAGCGGCAACGAGCAGAGCGGGCCAGCTGGGAGCACGTTGCCGGAACCGCTGAAGGTTCGCGTCGAAGACGTGTACGGCAACCCGGTGGTGGGCTACCCGGTGCATTTCGCGGTGAAGCAGGGAGAGGGTAACCTGGCCGGGTACCAGGCCCGCGACATCCTGACGGACGTGAGCGGAATCGCCCAGGTTGTGTGGACGCTGGGTCCCGAGCCGGGCGTGAACAACAACATGGTGGAAGCCAGTGCGGTGCGGAACGGCCAGCCGCTGCTCGGTTCGCCTGTGACCTTTGTGGCAAGCGCCACGGTCGGAAACCCGGCCAAGCTGGTGTACCTGTCCGGTCAGAACCAGACGGGAGTGGTTGGGAACCCGTTGCCCGACCCGTTGAAGGTGAAGGTTACTGACGAGCTTGGAAACGGGATTCCGGATTTTCCGGTAACGTTCGAGGTGAAAGCTGGCGGCGGCACGCTGGAAAACGGCCAGACCCGTGTCACCGTGCAGACGACCGCTGCCGGTGTTGCGGAAGTGCACCTGACGCTTGGTCAGCAAGCCGGGCAGAACAACAACGTGGTGGACGCCTCGGCTGAGTACGAGGGGCAGCCACTTGAAGGATCGCCGTACACCTTCTACGCCAGCGCGCGTTCGAGCAACGCGGCCAAGATGCAAATTGCCGGCGGAAACGCTCAGACGGGCACCGTTGGTCAGCCGCTGGCGCAGGCCCTGGCAGTGAAGGTGCTGGACAAGGACGGCAACCCTGTGCAGGGTCACCCGGTTCGGTTCGAAGTTGTGGACGGCGGTGGCAACTTCGACGGCGAGACCGTGAAGGTTAGCCTCAGCGACAACTCGGGTGTTGCCCGCGCGGTGCTGACCCTTGGCACGGCCGCTGGCGACAGCAACAACGTGGTGCGCGCCAGCTCCACAGACGGGGCACATCCGCTGCAGGGTTCTCCGCTGACCTTCTGGGCCAACGCTCGCCCAGGGAAAGCGGACTCCGCTCACTGCTTGGTCACTGCCGACCCGCAGACTTTGCCCGCGGACGGACAGAGTCGGTCGAACATTACGGTGACGGTGCGCGACGCTTACGGCAACCCGATTCCGGGCCACGCCGTGGTGCTGATCGTTTCCGGCTCCGGAAACCAGGTGGAACAACCCCTGACCACCACCAACGCAGAAGGCAAGGTGACGGGTAGCGTAGCATCCACAAAAGCTGAAGAGAAGTGGATTACAGCTCGCGACGTGACCGACGCTGTTGATCTGCGCGCCGGCACGAAGGTGACGTTCACGCCGCTGGGTGCTTCCAGAATTGCCCTTTACGCTGGCAACGCGCAGACGGCCAACATCGGGACGGTGCTGCCAACGCCGCTCCAGGTGAAGGTGAGCGACCAGTACGACAACGGAATCGAGGGTTACGCGGTCACGTTCGCGGTAGTGCAGGGTGGTGGCACAGTGCTGACTCCTCAGCCCGTGCTGACGGACGCGAACGGCATTGCCTCGGCTCAGTTCGCCCTTGGGCCCAACGAGGGTCTGAACGTGGTGGAAGCCAGGGCTGCAGGACTGAACGGATCCCCGGTCACGTTTACGCTGACGGGCGTGCAGGGGACCCCGGCGGCCATTCAGGCCGTGAGCGGTGACGGTCAGCAGGGTCGTGTGGGGCAGTACGTACACGATCCGCTTGTGGTGAAAGTCGTCGACGGTGCCGGCAACGCTGTCTGGGGCGTCCCGGTGACTTTCGCTGCGCCGCTGGGTGGCGAGCCTTACCCGGCTTCTGACACAACCGACGCTTACGGCATGGCCAAGTGTTACTTCAAGCTCGGCATGACCAAGGGCACTTACCTGGTGAATGCCGAGGCTCAGGGTCTGACCTCGACGGTGACCTTCAGGCTGGAAGCCAAAGCGGGTGAGGCCGCTCGTCTGCTGGTACACAGCGGGCAGGACCAGACCGGCCCGGTCGGACAACCATTGCCAAGCCCGATCGTGGCGCGGGTGACTGACGGCTTCGGAAACGGAGTCGCTGGTGTGCCGGTCACGTTTGAGGTTGCGACCGGTGGCGGAACCATCGCAGGAAGTCAGCCTGTTCTGACGAACGCAGAAGGCTTTGCCTCCGCCATCTGGACCCTCGGTCCGAACGCGGGCGTGCAGACTCTGCGGATCAAGTCAGACGGTCTTGAAGGATCACCGACTTTCGTCAGCGCCACGGCTACGGCGGGAACGGCTGTCGAGCTGGTGGAAATCAGCGGCAACCACCAGCGCGGCCAGGCCGGCCGAGCACTCGGGCTGCCGCTGCGTGTGCAGGTGCGCGACGCCAACGGCAACGGTGTGCCCGGCGTGCAGGTGACCTTCGTCGTCACGGAAGGTGGTGGAAGCCTGGCGGAGACGCAGCCGGTGACCACGGATTCGGCCGGTTACGCCGAGGCGACCTGGATTCTCGGTCAGAACCCTGGCCGCAACGAGGCGTGGGCCATCAAGACCGGCCTGCAGGGCTCGCCGATCATTTTCGAAGCTACAGGCGAGGCCAACAACTACCCGGTCATTTCGGCGCCGTCCGACACAACCATTCAGGAAAACCAGGTACTTAGCTTCAAGGTGTCTGCGACGGACGCCGACGGTGACGCAGTGCAGCTTGGCGCCAAACAGTTGCCGCGCGGTGCAGTCTTCGACTCGCTGAGTACGCACCAGTTCACCTGGAAACCGGATTTTCAGCAGGCCGGTGCGTACGAGGTGATTTTCTACGCCCGCGACAGCAAGGGCGCCACGAGTTACAAACGCTGCTTCATCACTGTGCACAACGCGAACCGGGCGCCGTCCATCACGTCCTACTTCCCACCGGAGAACACCCTGTCCGTGCAGCATCCGGACAGCGTTTACTTTAGCGTGGGCGGCTCGGACGCCGACGGCGACTCGTTGATTTACTTCTGGACCACGGAGACCCTGGGCCAGAAATTCGTGGTGTCACACAGCACAACGTACCTGTTCAAGAGCACCCGCTACATGCCGGGGATGGTGCAGATCACGGCCTGGGTAACCGACGGTACGGACACCACTTCGCACGTGTGGACGATCAGCGTGCTGACCTCGGTGCAGCTCGAGAGCTTCCAGGCCGAGCTGGTGCCGTACGAGGGCGTGAACGTGGTGTGGAGAACAACGAGCGAACGGGACAACCTCGGCTTCAACGTGCTGCGCTCGCTGACGGAGGACGGCGAGTACGTGCAGGTGAACAAGAAGCTGATCCCAGCTCGTTCCGACCACGAGTACCGGTTCGTGGACGACTCGGCGAAGCCTGGCCAGGTCTACTACTACAAGCTCGAGGACGTGTCGGTCTCGGGCCGGAAGTTCCAGCACGACCCGGTGCGCCTCGAGGTGCCGCTACCCAGGAAGTTCGCCGTTTCGCAGAACTACCCGAACCCGTTCAACCCGACGACCAGCATTCGGTTCGAGTTGCCGAAGGCAGCTCACGTGCGGATCGTGGTTTACAACACGCTGGGCCGCGAAGTCAAGGTGCTGCTTGACGAACAGCGCGAAGCCGGCTACCACGTGGTTCGCTGGGACGGCACCAACAACGCCGGACGGGCCGTCGGTAGCGGCGTCTACTACTACCGCGTCCAGGCTGGCGACCGACAGGAAGTGCGCAAGATGACGCTGCTGCGTTAATCTACGGCTGCACGGGTACGAAGCAAGAATTGCCGTCATCTCGCGGATCTTCCGCGGGGTGGCGGCATCTTCGCGACCGGCGTGTCGCGATCGAGGACGTGAAGCGAGGCGGTTTTGTTTTGCCCCGCAGGCGCACCACCGACCTGGCCGCAAAACGCCAGGGAATTTGGTTTTCCCACGTGACAGGACGTTCACGAACCGCGGTTTTGATGTAGGAGTAGTGCGTGTGGCGGGGGAGCTGGGACCGCGGCTGTGAAGTTTTCCAGCGAGGATGTTTGAAGTAGGGCAGGTTTGGTTGTTGGGGGAATTCCACCACGTGTCTTTCGAAACGAGGGAAGGCAAAATGTCACTGCGCACACGACGCTCTACGAAGGTTGTTCTCACGTTTGCGTTGGTTCTGGGGGCACTTGTTTTTGCCCCGGAAGTGTCTGGTCAGACGCCGCCAGAAGGCACGACGTTCACGGAAGTGACCTACTGGTTTCACGCTCAGGGTCGCGACGACCACGGCGGCCACGGGATCGCCTTCGTGGATGTCAACGGCGACGGCTACCCGGACCTCTACGTAACCAACGCCGTCAGAGACCTGGAGCTGGACGACCTTTTCCTTTTCAACGAGAACGGCTCCAATTTCGACGACCGCACGTCCGACTACAAGCTCTGGGACCCGGGCATGTCGCACGGCATCGTTGCGGTGGACGTGGACAACGACGGCGACCTGGACTACTTCAACGGCAACACTGACAAGCCCTGCCGGCTGTACATCAACAAAGGCAGTTACTTCGCCGACGAGACGTTTGACCGGGGAATTCAGTACTTCGACGGCGGCACCCGGGGTGTGGTGGCGTTTGACATCGACAACGACGGCGACATGGATCTTTACGCCGGCAACTGGGGAGACGAGAACGAAACCTACATCAACGACGGCACGGGGCATTTCACGCGGAAGGACGTGGGGGCCAACGATCCCGAGGGCAACGACGACGGGACCCAGGGCGTAACCACGGCCGACTTTGACAACGACGGCGACATGGACATTTTCGTGGCGATGCGGGGCACCAAGTGCCGACTGTTCGTCAACGACGGAACGGGCCATTTCACCCGCGGCGAGACGGCCGCGGGCATTCTGGTGGACGCCAAAGCGGACGGCGGCACCTTCGCCGACATCGACAACGACGGTGACCTGGATCTCTTCGTCGTGAAATACCACGAGTACACCGGCCAGACCGTCTACATGAACGTGTTCCGTAACAACGGGGATGGCACGTTCACGGACGAGACGGATGTGCACAACATCGTTTACGACGGCTACATGGCCGCGGTTGGCGATCTGGACAACGACGGTGACCTGGACATCGTCACGGCCCCGCACAAGGATGTGGTGAAGGTGTACCTGAACGACGGGACAGGGCATTTCCACCTGCTCGAAAACATGGGTTCGGCGCCGTACCGCGGCGATCCGCGCGGAATTGCTCTGGCCGACATGGACCTGGACGGCGACCTGGACATCTACATCGCCGTGAAGGACGGCGACAACGAACTCCTGCGCAACAACCTGGACAACGGAAACCGCTGGCTCAGAGTGGCCGTGACCGGCTGGAACGGCGACTACGGCGGCATCGGTACGCGGCTGTACGCGTACGACCCCGGCCACGCCGGTGAACTGGATCACTTGGTGGGCTTTCGCGAGATCACTTCGGCCTCTGGCTACGTGGGTCAGAGTGACCTCGTGCAGCACTTCGGCCTGGGGCTGCGCGACAGCGTCGATCTGGTGGCGCGCTTCACAGACGGCACCCGGCTGGTCATGCGCTCGGTGGCGGCGAACCAGACCATCCACATCCGCGGCGATTTTGCGCGTTACGTTAGTGTACAGCCGCAGATGCTGCAGGCTACGGCTGGCGACGGTCAGTCCGGGCCGTTTGGCTCTCCGTTGCCCGAGCCGCTCGAGGTTCTGGTTGAAGACGCGAACGGTAACCCGCTACCCGGAGTGGCAGTGGATTTCGCCGCCGTTTCCGGTTCGGCAAACTTCTCGGTTGACAGCCTGGCTCTGGGCCAGCCGTTCTGGGGCGAGGCAGAGGACGCCCGCGGCGTCAATTCGGCTTCGGTGGGCTACGACTCGACGGCCTCCGGTGGTCACTTCGTGTGGCTGGATTCCCGGGACAGCCTTGCCGTGGACTACTGGTCCCCGGCAGACACCTCGGTGTGGGTCTGGGTCAGGATGCAGGGCTACACGGGCTCCAAAGAGGTTTTCGTCAAGATCGGTTCAGACTCAGTTGCCCTTTCACACCCGGTCGGGAGCGGCTGGCTCTGGGGGCGCACACAGCGCAAGCTCCACGCCCGCAAGGGGTTCATGAGCCTGGTGATTCAGAACGACTCGCTGGCCCTGTGGGTGGACAAATGGGTTGCTACTCCGGATTCGGAGTTTGTGCCGGCAGGGTTCGGTGGGACAAACCTCGGTCAGCCCTGGGTCACAGACGCGTCGGGACGGCTGCAGACGACGGTTACTCCGCAGCCTCCTGACACGCAGATCGTGGTTCAGGCACGACTGGCTGATCCCAGCCTGACCGCGAGCTGGACGCTCCACGGCTACTTCACGAAGGTGGCGAGAGTCGCTGTGGTGTCCGGCGACTCGCAAACGGTCTACATTGGCCGACCCAGCCCGGAGCCTTTGACGGTGAGAGCGGAGAGCGAAGAGGGACAGCCCGTGCCTGGCAAGACGATCCTCTTTCGCGTTCTGCGAGGCAGTGGCGTGTTCACACCGGCGGACACCGTGGTCACGGGCTCGGACGGGCAGGCGTCGGTGACCTTCACCGCGGCGGGCGACAGTGGTGAGGCTTTGATCTCAGCCACCGCTGTGGGCGAAGAAGCGGACTCAGCGCTCTTCCACCTGCACGTGAAGCGTACCCCGCACGCGCTCATTGCCATTTCGCCCACCGACACGTCCGCTGTGGTCGTGGACACGCTGCGGCTGATTGTGCGCATCCTGGACGCTCAGGACCGGCCGGTGCCTAAAGACAGCGTGCGCTTCTCCGTTAAGACGGACCAGGGCTGGTTCGCTCCGGACAGCTCGCGCGACGCGCTCGTTTTTACCGACACCTCTGGGTACGCTTTTGTCGACCTGCTGCTGGGACAGCACGCGGGCCAGAACAACCACCGCGTAGAGGTAACCAGCTCGTTCCAGGGTAACCCGCTGGACGGCAGCCCGCTGGATTTCGTGATCACGACCGTGGCCGACACGGCTCGAACCCTTACGCTCGTCAGTGGAGATGCCCAGGTGGGAACGGCAGGCGAACCGCTTCCGGAACCCGTGGTGGCCCAGGTTCGGGACCGCTACGGCAACGGTGTCGCCGGTTTTTCAGTCGCTTACCGCGTTGTTGAAGGCGGTGGTGCCGTAGCCGGTGCCGACTCCGGCAGTGTGGCTACGGACTCGCTGGGACAGGTCTCACTGGTGTGGACTCTTGGAACAGTGGCTGGAGTGCCGCAGACGCTGAGACTCACGGCTTCTCTGGATGGCAGAGCGCTACAGGGTTCGCCGCTGACGGTAACGGCTACGGCGGAGCCCGGTCCGGCAGCCAAGGGTGCGATTGCAAGTGGAAATCACCAGCAGGGGTGTCGACAACGCTTGCCGAACCCCTGCGGGTGCAGGTTGTGGACGCACACGGAAACGGCGTGCCCGACGTAGCGGTGATTTTCAGTGTGGTTTCCGGTTCGGGAACGTTCGAGGGCGACGCTTCGCGACAGGTTCAGACGGACTCCGCAGGTTTTGCCCAGACTGCGTTTACCTTTGGCACGACTTCGGGCTACACCCAGTCGGACAGCACCCGCGTGAAAGCGGCCGTGCAGGATTCCGACGTGCCCTCTGCGATTTTCAGCCTGTGGCCTTTGCCCGGGCCTGCTGTCGCCCTTGTGGATTCCGGTGGGAACCACCAGACCGGCGTGGTGGGCGACACCCTGCCCGAGCCCTTGGTGGTCCGCGTGCTGGACGAATTTGGCAACGGTGTGATCGGTTCGTCCGTCTC
>JAADFT010000015.1:10737-14905 GCA_013152765.1 Calditrichota bacterium
AGACGGTGGCAAAGCGGACACGGTGCAGACCGACACACTGGGCTTTGCGCGCAAGCTGCTTGTCCTGGGGACCGTCCCGGGTGAGGAAAACAACCGGGTGCGGGCAGTTTCTCTCGTTCTCGGGGACTCGATCATTTTCGCCGCCACAGCTGTAGCCGGGGAACCCGTGAAGCTCGTAGAGGTGAGTGGCAACAACCAGTCGGGCTACGTTGGCGAGTTGTTGCCGGAGCCGCTGGTTGTGAAAGTGACGGACGAGTTCGGCAACGGAATCCAGGGGCACGACGTGACGTTCCGCGTCAAGTCCGGTGCCGCGCAAATCGTGGGCGGCGACAGTGTGCGCACGGTGCAGACGGACTCGGCTGGCGAGGCGCGGGCCCAGGTTCGGCTCGACACCACCGCAACCGGCACGGTGGTGGTTTGGGCAGAGGCAGAGCACGGCGGCACGCCCCTGAGCGGTTCCCCCGTGGTCTTCGAAGCCAGACCTCTGGCTGCAGGTACAGCGGTGTTCGAAATTGTGTCCGGCAACGACCAGACCGGTACGGTGGGACACGAGCTGCCGGAACCGCTTGTGGTGCGTCTGCGCGACCCGTACGGGAACCCGCACGTCAACTGGCCGGTGCAGTTCCGGGTTACGGCTGGGGGCGGGTGAACGGTTCGGCCTCCACCACAGTCGTCACGGACACCGCCGGGCTTGCTTCTGTGCAGTGGGTGCTGGGTCACGTGGCCGGGCACTGGAACAACGCGGTGGAGGCGCGAGTCGACAGCGCCGAGCCGCAAATCCTCACCTTCCGAGCCACGGCGCAGGCTGACGTTCCGTCGCACCTTTCCAAAGTCCGCGGGGACGCCCAAACGGGCTACGTCATGAACTTGCTGCCGGACTCGCTGGTTGTGAAGGTTCAGGATGCCTACGACAACCCCAACCCGGGCGTTCAGCTACGTTTTGAAGTCGTTTCCGGAGGGGGCAAGTTGAACGGCAGCCTGGAACCGGTAACCGTCGTCACAGACTCCTCGGGCTACGGCAGGGTGGCGTGGACCCTTGGCCCGCGTGTTGGCACGCAGCAGGTACGTGTGAGCCTGCAAAACGTGGCAGCGCAGCCGGAGGGCTCCCCGGCGTTGTTCGAAGCGAAGGCCCTTCCGCTTGCTCCCAGCAAAGTGGTGATTACCAGCGGCGACAGCCAGCGCGTTGTGGTGGGGCGCCTGGCGCCGGAGCCGCTCACTGTCGCGGTGCTCGATTCTGTTGGCAACGGTGTCGCGGGCATCCCGGTACTGTTCCGACAGGCGGTGGGACAGGGACATTTTGTTGGCGACGGCGATTCTGTGCAGGTTCAAACGGACTCGCTGGGGCGGGCTTCCGTCCGTTACGTACTGGGGACACTGGCCGGACGCGGCGCCTACGTGGTTGAAGCCGTGGTGAACTGGAACGGCAAACCTGTGCCTGGTTCGCCAGCCTCGTTTGTGCTCACTGGTTTACCGACGGCACCGAAGCTCATGTCCGTAGTCGAAGGCAGCCACCAGATCGCTGCACCAGGGGAGACCTTCGACAAGGCGTTCGCCGTGGCTGCGCTGGACTCTTTCCTGAATCAGATCCCCGACGCGCCGGTTACGTTTGGTTGCAACGACTTCGGCGCCTGGGAGAACGGCGACACGGTCGTCACGGTGCAGGCGGATTCTTTTGGGATTGCCCGTGCGCGCTTGACAGCCGGTTCCATCCCGGGCAAGGTGAGCGTTCGCGCCTGGACCTCTGGCCTCGAGGCGCAACCCGCCGTATTCCGCGACGTTTTCGTGAGCCGCAGCGACGCTGTGACGCTGCAAAAGGCCGCTGGCGACTCGCAGCGAGCCCGCGCTGGTACGGTGCTGGCCGCGCCGCTGAGAGTGAAAGCCCTGCTTGCCAGCGGAGAACCAGCTCCCGACGAAGTCGTTACCTTTACCGTAACGGCTGGACAGGCGTCCTTCCTGCCGGCGGACTGGTGCGCGACAGACGCAAACGGCGAGGGTGGCGTCAAAGTCAAACTGGGAAGCCAGACGGGCACAGTCAGCATTCGAGCCGCTTTGGTCAGCGGCAAGGGGGAGCCTGTCACGTTTACGATTGAGGTGGCCCCGAACCACGCTCCTGTCGTGCGCGTGGCTGCCGACACGACAATTTCGGAAACCGACAGCCTTTACCTGCCGATCTGGGTTTCCGACCCGGACGGCGACCCTGTGTCGCTGACAGCTTCCGACTTGCCGTCTGGCGCCAAGGTGGACACAACCGGCGGCTTTGCCCTGGTGTGGCGTCCGTCCTACTCCCAGAGCGGCGACTGGCCGGTGAAAATCACAGCCACGGACACTCTCGGCGCTTCGACAACCGTAACGACAACCATTCACGTTCTGAACCGAAACCGGGCGCCTGTGATTTTGAGCTGGCAGCCTGTGGACACTCTGGTCGCCCTGAACCGCGGAGCTACACTCGTGTTCTCGGTTGTAGCGGTCGATCCGGACTCCGACCAGTTGCAGGTCCGCTGGTACGTGGACGAACAGGTGCAGGGTGAAGGAGCGGATCTGGTAATCGCGGCGGACCAGCTCGGTCCGGGCCGTCACCTGGTGAGCGCGACCGTCACGGACGGCGACAAGTCCGTTGCTCACCACTGGTGGCTCGACGTGCTGACTGCAGTGAAACTGGAATCGTTCGAAGGGGCGTTTGCGAAGAACGGCACTGTGGAACTGCACTGGACGGTAGCCGACGCGTCTCAGGTGGTGCGCTACGTCCTCGAACGTCAGGAGGAAGACGGCGCGTGGGTGCAGGTGGCCCGGATTCCGCAGAAGTCCGGCGACTCAGGTACCTTCCACTACGCCGATGCACCACCGGCTGGCCAGGGACGGTGCGTCTACCGTTTGAAGGCGGTAGAGGCTTCGGGAGAGCAACATGAGCTCGGCAAGATCACGGTTGAAATCCCGTTGCCGAGACAGTTCAGACTCTACCCGGTGTACCCGAATCCTTTCAACCCGACAACCACGGTTCGTTTCGACGTGCCAAAGCCAGGGCAGGTTCAGATTCGGGTGTTTGACTTGCAGGGACGCCTTGTGCGGACCCTCTTCAACGGTCGGCTGCAGCCCGGCTACCACCGTTTCCACTGGCTTGCCAGGGATGAGCGCGGCCAGAGTGTGCCCAGCGGAACGTACCTGATTGTGGCCACTTGGCCGGGAGGGCGCAACGTTCAGAAGGTTGTCCTGCTGAAGTAGTCGGACTGGTCCACGTTCAGGGCCGTACTGGAAGTAACTGGTACGGCCCTTTTGCGTCAAAGAAGGGTAGCCCGGTCTTGTGCCTTCAGGTGGGAGGTAAGTGGATCTGGGCGACGTGAGTTCTCCTCTTCCGAGCGCGCAGTCGTGTGTTTCGTGACACCGTTCCTGCCTTACCCCAAGGAAAACTGTTTCCGTCTGTTTGCTCTGGTTTGGAGTGGCGGTGCCGCTTTTTGCCTCGTCGGTGGATTCACTCCGTCAGGCCTACCGCGCCGCTCGTTCCGACAGCGAGAAAGTGGCCATTCTCCTGCAGTGGGTGGACGCGTCGCTGGAGACAAATCCCGTGCAGGCGCAAGGCGCGCTTGAGGAGCTCGAAGGCATCGTTCAGGACGCGCACAACCCGCAGTGGGAAGCCGCGCTGAACCTCCGTTACGGGCGTTACTACGGTTTTGCTGGGGAATTCAAAAAAGCCGCGAAATGTTACGAACGGGCCATCCACCTGGCGGAAACCCTTGGCGACACGACGACGGTGGAGCGAGCAGTAAACAATCTAGCCGTGCTCCACATGCGCCTAAAGAACTTCGACGAGGGGATCGCGGCTTTCGAGCGGCTGCTGGACATGGCGAAGGCGCGGGGCGACTCCGAAGCGGTGACGCAGTACCTGCTGAATCTCGGGATGGCCTGCGCTGAAAAGGGTGACAACGTCCGCGCTGAAAGTGTGCTGCGAAAGGCTCTGCAGAGAGGGATTCATGACCCATTCTACCTGGCCGTGGCGGCAAACAATCTTAGTTACCTCAACAACAGCGCAGGGCATTTCGCCGAAGCCGAGCGTTTTGCTCGACAGGCTCTGGCGGCTCACCCGGAGAAAAGGAGCCTGTTGCTGGCTGTGCACGCCAAGACCAATCTCGGCAAGGCACTGATTGGCCAGAAACGTTTTGCGGAAGCTGCGCGG
>JAADFT010000016.1:0-10275 GCA_013152765.1 Calditrichota bacterium
TGAGAGGCCAAGACAGTCAGTTTGACGCTGGACACCCGGGACCTTGGCTACTTCGATCGAGACGGCCACTATGTCCTGGAGCCGGGCTGGTTCACCGTGATGGTGGGTACCAGCTCACAGGATCCGCACATGCTCAAAGCCCGCTTCGAACTGCTGAAGTAGCGGTGCCGGGGGCGGGTGAGTTTCCGAGCTGGTGTTCTACCTTCCATTGGGAGCGGCTAATTCGTGTCTGGTTGTCGGTGTTCGAAGACACTCGGAGCAGAAAGGTCAAGCGATTTTTGCGGTACGTTTGAACTGACAAGAACCTGGGCCTGAATCGACCCTACCACGGAGTCATCGGTACAGCGCGAATGGAGGCACCATGAAAAAGAACGGAATACGCCGGAGAGAGTTCTTGCGCGACGCTGCGAAGGGAGCGGCAGCGCTGTCCACTTTGTCGTTGCTCGGAGGCAACGCATCCGCAGCCGAAAAGCAAGATTTGCGGCTCGCACACAAATCCGGTTCTGGGAAGAAGCGGAACGTGATTTTCATCCTGAGCGACGACCACCGCTACGATTTCATGAGTTTCATGGGGAATCCGCCCTTCCTGAAGACGCCGAACATGGATCGAATGGCTCGCCAGGGTGCTCATCTTCGGAACGCTTTCGTCACGACGTCGCTGTGTTCCCCCAGCCGCGCCACGATCTTGACCGGCATGTACGCACACAAGCACAAAGTGGTGGACAACCAGTCGCCCGTGAAAGAGGAGCTCATTTACTTCCCGCAGTACCTGCAGCAAGCCGGCTACGAGACGGCTTTCATGGGCAAGTGGCACATGGGTGAGAAGAAGGGCAACGACATGCCCCGGAAGGGCTTCGACAAATGGGTTAGCTTCAAGGGGCAGGGCGAGTATTTCGACCCGGTGCTCAACGTGGACGGCAAACGCATTCACGTGAAAGGCTACATCACCGACATTCTTACGGATTACGCCCTGGAATGGCTGAAGCAGGATCGAGACAAGCCCTTTTTCCTGTACCTGTCGCACAAAGCCGTACACGCCATGTTCAAGCCCGCGCCAAAGTACCGCGGCAAGTACGAAAACGAGCCGGTGCCGCATCCGGCGAGCATGGCCGACACGCCGGAGAACTACGAGGGGAAGCCTCTGTGGGTCCGCCTGCAGCGCCACAGCTGGCACGGCGTGGACTACATGTACTACAACCAGATCGACTTCGACACCTACGTGCGTCGCTACTGCGAAACCCTGCTCAGCCTGGACGACAGCATCGGTCGCATCCTGGATTTCCTGGAGGAGTCGGGCCTGGCGGACGACACCGTGGTCCTCTACATGGGCGACAACGGGCTGATGATGGGCGAGCACGGGCTCATCGACAAACGGCAGATGTACGAGGAGTCCATCCGTGTGCCCTTGCTGGCCTACGCGCCGGGGCTCATCGAGCCGGGAACGCAGATCGACCAGATGGTGCTGAACATCGACATCGCGCCGACCATCCTCGACGTGGCCGGGCTGCAGGCGCCGAACTACATGGACGGGGCTTCGTTCCTGCCGCTGCTTCGCGGCGAGCGGCCGCCGTGGCGGGATCGGTTCTACTACGAGTACTACTGGGAGCGGGCTTTCCCGATGACGCCCACGGTGTTCGGCGTGCGGACTGACCGCTACAAGTACATCTACTACTGGGGCGTGTGGGATACCGAAGAGCTGTACGACCTGAAGAACGACCCCCACGAGATGCACAACCTGATCAACGAGCCGAGCCTTCAGGACGTCGTCCAGCAACTCAACGACGATCTGTTCACGTGGCTGGAGCAGTCCGGTGGCGACGAGATCCCGGTGAAGCGCAAGGGCGAGTTCATCCGCGACGCCCGTAACTGCAAGGTAGGCTGCGAGTAGACCAGCCTGCTCTGGTGGCAGCTCTGGCTGGGGAATTTGTGGCATCCACAGGGGCCGGAAAAGTACAAAGTGGCGTAAATCCGGCAGCATTGGTGCATTGCCACTTGAAGGCTGCACTTGCGACTATTACCGTGGTCTTTGGTTTTATCGCTGTGCGGTACAATGGGCCCCAGTTATGGTTTGCCTGAAGTTAGCTGTAGTCTAGCGTCAGGGGGATGCGGTTGGGAGGTTTGTAAGCGTTTGGGGGATACATTCGAAAATCGGTGCCGCACGTGAGAGGGCGGGTGGTATTCCGGCGCGGTCGGCGGATGGGAAGTCCCTCTGTGGCAAAGGTGAAAAATGAAATAAAAAGTCGACCGAGGCGGGAGGAACCGTCATGAGATCGAAGCGATCGGCGGCTTTGTTTGCGTTGCTGGGCTTAGCCTGGATGTTGGGTACAGCCCAAGCTCAGCCCACAGGCCGGATCAAAGGCACCGTGCGAGATGCTGCCACCGGCTCGCCTCTCCCCGGAGCCAACGTCCTGATCAAAGGAACACAACTCGGGGCAGCCACGGATGTGGAGGGCTACTACGTCATTCCCAAGGTGCCGCCCGGCAAGTACGTGCTGGTAGCCCGGTACATCGGCTACAAGTCGCAGGAAAAAAGCGTGCGCGTGCGGGCCGGCGAGGTTGTGGAGTGCAACTTCAAGCTACCCTTCGCGGTGGTCAGGGGCAAAGAGGTGGTGGTCACGGCTCAGGCGGAGGGGCAAATTGCGGCCATTAACCAGCAGCTCGCGGCGCGGTCCATCAAGAGCGTGGTCTCGTCCGCCCGAATCCAGGAGCTGCCGGACGCCAACGCGGCGGAATCGGTCGGCCGATTGCCCGGTGTGTCGATCCTGCGCAGCGGTGGTGAGGGCAACAAGGTCGTGGTGCGCGGTCTGTCGCCCAAGTACAACATGATCACGGTGAACGGCGTTCGCGTGCCCGCCACGGGCCGCGGCGACCGCAGCACCGACATCAGCATGATCTCACCGTACATGCTGCAGGGCATCGAGGTGATCAAGGCCATCACGCCGGACCAGGAGGCGGACGTCCTCGGCGGCACGGTGAATTTCCGCTTTCGGAAGGCTTCCAAGCGCAAAGGTCTGCACTTCGACGGGCTTGCACAGGGGGGCTACAACGGTCTGGAAAACAAGTACGGCGACTACAAATTCGTCCTCGCTACGAGCAATCGCTACTGGAAGGACCGTCTTGGTTTGTTTGTCCAGGCCGATGTGGAGCGCCGCAACCGTAGCGCCGACCAGCTGAACGTCGGCTACGACATCCTCAATCCTTCGCTGGACCGCTGGGACAAGGTAGTTGCCCGAAGTGCCTCTTTTCAGATGGTTCACCGAATCCGCAAACGTTACGGGGCTTCACTGGTGCTGGACTACCAGTTGCCCCACGGTTCCCTGCTGTTCAGCAATTTCTGGAACAAGACCGTTACCGATGCGACCCGTAGAGGTGAGACGCTGGACGCGGGGGGCAACACCCACTCGTATTCTCTTTCCGAAAGCGAAAGTCGGCTGACGCTGTTGAGCAACGCGCTTCACTTCGAGTACGAACTCGGTCGTCACCGGCTGGACGCCGTGGTGGCCAATTCTCGCTCGGAAAACGTTTCTCCACTCTCGCTGAGTTACACTTTCCTCGAACGTTCTGCCTTTTGGAATGCCTCCGGCTTCGAAAATCCGTTCACCCTGGTGGACTCTGCCAAGAACAACCTGGACAACACCTACCTCAATTCTTTCTCGGCCAGCAAGCGGAACACCCAGGAGAATCAATTCACCGCTGGTGCCAATCTGGAGCTGAGCATGCCGGTGATCGGGGCCGTGGCCTGGAAGATCAAAACGGGCGTGAAGTACCGGCACCAGTACCGCACCAACGACCAGGACCAGAGGCAGCGGAAGTTCGAGGCCTACCAGTACGCCAGGGACTCCGTGCTCACCCATTTCGCGTGGATGCAGGAGGCCGACGTTGGGTCCGCCGTGCGCGAAAGAGTGCCCTACCGCCTTTTCGTGGACCCCAATCCTGACAGGCGCCCGTTTCTGGATGGCAAGTTCACGTTTGGCCCCGCACCGAGGCTCGATCTGTTGCACCAGTTGTACGACATGCTCCGGACAACTCCCGACAATGTGCGCATAGGCCTCGGAGGCACACCGCTGCTGTGGAAAAACTGGCCCAACTCGATCCGGCCCGATTACCACGGGACCGAAGACTACTTCGGCGCCTACATCATGAGCGAAATCGACATCGGCCGGCGCTGGATGGTTTTGCCCGGAGTCCGGTACGAGCGCAATCGCACGATCTACACGGGCAATCGCGGTGACGACTCCCGGAGAGCCGAGGAAGGCTACAACTACGAGCCCACCACGAAAACCCGGGAGAACGAGTACTGGCTGCCCATGGTGCACGCGAAGTTCCGGCCGACTTCCTGGCTGACGTTCCATTTTGCGTACACGAACACCCTGACGAGGCCAAGCTACAGCCGAATTGTTCCGTCGTGGCATTTGAGCACGACCAGCAACCAGCTGAACTACAACAACTACAGACTGCGGCCAGGACGTTCGAGGAACTACGATCTGTTTGCTGCCATCTACCAGAACTACGTGGGATTTTTCAGCATGGGCGTGTTTCAGAAGACCATCCGGGACCTGATCTACAATCCGGGCCCGATGGTTGTTCTCGATCCCGCTGTTTGGGACCTGCCCCCCGATCTGGGCGCTGAGATCATCGTGACCACGGTGAACAACAAGTACAAGGCAAAACTTTGGGGCCTTGAGCTCGAGTGGCAAACTTACTTCTGGTACCTGCCCCGCCCGTTGAACGGCATCGTTCTGAACATCAACTACACCCACATCCACTCGGAGACCAAGTACCCGATGAACCGCCTGCGGGAGGTGGTGGTCGGCTACGACACGACGTTCGTTTTCGGGCAGGAGCGAATTCTTCCCATCTGGCAAATGGTCAACGTGGACACGTTTTACACGGGCCGAATCGTTCATCAGCCCAACCACATTTTCAACCTCTCGCTGGGTTACGATTACAAGGGCTTCTCGGCCAGAATTTCCATGCTGTACACGGACGACATCCTGACCGGCACGAACTTCTGGGAGGAGCTGCGCTCGTCCACCGACAAACACGTTCGGTGGGACCTCTCCGTGAAGCAGAAGCTGCCGTTCAAGGGGCTCATGCTGTACTTCAACCTGAACAACTTCAACAACGCGGTAGACCGGTCGCTGATTGCGGGGAGTTCGTACCCGTCGCGTGAAGAGTACTACGATCTGACCTGGGATCTGGGGCTCAGGTACCGATTCTGACGGAGAAGGGCGGGATCCAGCGGGCGTGCGAGGTCGAAGGGCAAGCAAAACCAAAACGAAAGGAGGCGAGGCGAAACAGAGTGACTAAACCCGAGAGAAGTGTGTTGAGCAGTCTAACCAAGAATGGAGGCGAGCCATGGCCAAGCGAGTTGCAATCGTAGCCGTAGTGTTTGGGCTGTTTCTCGGGTTGGTACCGGTGGTACACGCCCAGAATTACCTGGACGTTCCCCCCGATCCCAACTTCGCGAAGGACTACCTGAACAACGTGATCTACGGCGACACCACGGAGTCGGGAGATCGAGTGCCGGATCGAGTTTACCGGCTTCAGGCAGGTGGGATTTACTATTTCAACAACATCATCAAGCTTAAAACCGATCTAAAAATCGTGGCGGAAGGAGAGGGCGAAGGTGGCTTCAACAAGGCCATCATCCTGACCGGTCTGAATGACCAGGGCAAACAGCCCAGCCGGTTCGCTGATGTGCACGGTGACATCTGCTTCAAGAACCTGTATTTCTCGCTGGTGACGGAAAACGACAAACAGGTGCGCGAACTGGCGCGCGAATACAAGGATGGCGCCGTTCTCCGCATGGAGAACTGTTTTGTAGAGTGGCCCAACGGATTGGTGTTCCGGGTGTACAGTGCCAACACGTCTCTGTACATCAAGGACTCCTACTTTCGGAACATCACCAATGTGGGCGGGCCTTTCGCCGGGAAGATTGCCCAGTTCCAGCACAACCCGGTGAACGAGATCGTGTTGCAGAACAACACCATGGCCAACATCCAGGGGCCGCTCATTGCGCCGCGTTTCAACACGGTCGGGCTGTTCAAATTCGATCACAACACGGTGGTCAACGAGCTGAAGTGGCCGTTCCACTTCGAGTACTGGACCAACGGTGTGGTGACCAACAACATCTTCTTCAACGTGTCTGCGTACGGGGAAAACCGGGCCGACGCCTCCAACCAGGATCAGGAAGGTCTGGTGTTCGGAATCATCAACCTGTACACGGTTCCGGATTCGCTGTTGCCGCAGGTTGGGCTCACTTCCCAAAGCGAGCGGCGGATGGAGGTGCACAACAACCTCTACTACCACGATGAGGTGGTAAAGGCCTACCTGGCCAAGTGGTGGGAGGCCGACTCTGTGCGCGAGGAACCCTGGATGAACGAGCGCTCGCGGGCATGGGCCGAAGACGACAGCACCTACCCGTACTTGAACATCGACGATCCCATCGAGGAGGATCCGGAATTCGTGGAGTACCCAACCGCCGACTCCATGGTGAAGAAGATGGACCACTGGCGTTCCACGGGTAAGAAGGGCGTGTGGTGGTACGTGGACGACGACGGCAACAAAGTGAGCAACCCGACGGACCGTCCGCACGATCTGTCTTTCCCGACCACGAGCGTGGCCTACACGGCGGCGGAGGGCGGTTTCCCGCTCGGCGACCTCAACTGGTTCCCCGAAAAGAAAGCGGAATGGGTGTCGGCCGTGGAGGAGAGTCGTCACGCCAGCATGCCTGCTGAGTTCGGATTGTTGCAGAACTACCCCAATCCCTTCAACCCGACCACGCGGGTTGTGTACAGCCTGGAGAAGTCCGGCAAGATGAAACTGGTTGTGTACGACCTGATGGGCCGCAAGGTCAGGACGCTGGTCGACGGCGAAATGCCGGCCGGACAGCACGTGGCCGTTTGGGATGGTCGCGGCTCCGACGGCCTCCCCGTTGCCAGTGGCATTTACCTCTGCCGGCTCGAGTCCGCAGGCAAGGTTGCAGTTCGCAAGATGATCCTGAGCAAGTAGGTTTGTGCTGAAGAGCACGGCTGAATAGCGTCTGAACGGCGACACGATTTGCGTGGGGCAGAGTCAACCCCTGCCCCGCGCAAAGTGGTCGAACGGAGGAACAGAGAGCCGCGTTTGTGTTTCCCCTGTGCGCCGGCGTGGCTGGAGCAACGAGGGCGGAATTCGCATGTTAAAATGGCCGGGTGCGACGAGGCGAGGCACGGTGAGTCAAGCCGTCGGGCCTGGAAAGGAGAAAAACGCGCCGGCTCGGGAAATTTCAGAGATTTTGGCTGGATCCAGAGGCGAGACACGGGACGTTCGGCGTTTAACCTGTGAGCGGAGCTCTTCCTGACCACGGGGATTTGTGAAGGGTGAACTCGCGTCATTTGGCTTGTACGTTGTTTGCGCTCTGCAGTCCTGGCGCGCTGGCGGTTGGGAGTTGCGGAATTTCCAAACACGCTGCGAGCGCAGTGATCAAGCAGCAGGATGACGTGGGCGCGGAGCGAGCGTCACTTACGCCGGGAGAATTCACCCCCGCGGTGTGATTCTCCGATCAAGACGAACGCGGAGGTACTGAAGTGAAGCAGGACATGGACAGACGCAGGTTTCTGAAGCTGGCATCCCTGGGAGCGGTTGCCTTCAGCTTCGGCTTTTCGCGCAGCCCGGACGACGAGAAACCGAATCTCGTCTACATTCTGGCCGACGACCTGGGCTACGGGGACGTCTCGTGCCTCAACGAGGAGTCGAGGCTCCACACCGTGCACATCGACCGGCTGGCGCGGGACGGAATGGTTTTCACCGATGCTCACGCGGGCTCGGCAGTGTGCACACCCACGCGCTACGGCATCCTGACCGGGCGCTACTGCTGGCGCACGTGGAAGAAGCACGGCGTGCTGAGCGGTTACTCGCCCCACCTGATCGATCCCAAGCGTCTGACGGTGGCGTCGATGCTGAAGCAGATGGGCTACAAGACGGCCGCCATTGGCAAATGGCACCTGGGCTGGGACTGGCAGAAAAAGGGGCCGGGTCCCAGAAGTGTGGATTTCACCAAGCCCATCAAGAACGGTCCGACGTCCGTTGGATTTGACTACTTCTTCGGCATCAACGGCTCGCTGGACATGGCGCCCTACGTTTTCGTGGAAAACGATCGCGTGACGGCTCTGCCCAACCGCGTCACTCACAGCGACGACCGCATGGCTTTCTGGCGCGAAGGTCCGACCGGTGCGGATTTCGAGCACGAGAAGGTGCTGGACAAGCTCACCGAAAAGGCGGTGAACTACATCGAGAGTCAGAAGAAAGGGCAGCCGTTTTTCCTCTACTTCGCCCTCACGGCGCCTCACACGCCCATTTTGCCGACCAAGCCATTTCGAGGGAAGAGCCACACCAACGCTTACGGTGACTTTGTGCTGCAGGTGGACTACACCGTGGGCCAGATCCTGGACGCCCTGAAACGGGCCGGTCTGGAAGAGAACACGATCGTCATTTTCACCAGCGACAATGGCTGTTCGCCCCGCGCCGATTTCAAAGAACTCGCAAGGTACGGCCACCATCCGAGCTACGTGTTCCGGGGCCACAAGGCGGACATTTTCGAGGGCGGACACCGCATTCCATTCATCGTTCGGTGGCCGGCGAAAGTGAAGCCGGGCTCCACCTGCGACGACGTGGTCTGCCTGACCGACCTGATGGCCACGATGGCGGAGATCACGCACTACAAGCTACCTGACAACGCAGGGGAGGACAGCGTTAGCATCCTGCCGGACTTGCTGGGTACGGCCACCAAGCCGGTGCGGGAGGCCATCGTGCACCACTCAGTCAACGGCTCTTTTTCGATTCGTCAGGGGAAGTGGAAGCTGGAACTCTGCCCGGGCTCCGGAGGCTGGAGCGATCCGCGGCCGGTGGTAGCGGTGATGAGCGATCTACCGCCGGTGCAGCTCTACGACCTGACGCAGGACATTTCCGAACGCCGGAATCTACAGGCTGAGTACCCCGACGTTGTGAAGCGTCTGACAGCCCTCATGCAGAGCTACGCGGACCGTGGGCGAAGCACTCCCGGCAAGCCGCAGAAGAACGACACGCCGGTGGACATTTTCTACGGTCCCAAACGGGCTCGCGAGCTGGCCAAGAAGCGCGGCAAAAAGGGCAAGAAAAGAAAACTTTGACCAAAGAGTTGAGGATCGGATGGACTTTTTTGAACGATTTGCGTCGGTGAGGCTTCGCCCGCGGCCCAGTTACAGGTTCGCGCTGGCAGGGCTTCTTTTCCTGCTGATGGCTGCCGCAGGGGTCGCCCAGCCTCCGGATCCGCCGCTCCGGCCCAAGGAGTGGGTTCAGAAAATGGGCAACGGGAGCTGGATGATCTTCAACATCCCACCGGACGACTTCACGTTTGCCGACCTCACCTACAGTCCGGAACTGCTCGACTCGGTGCTCTCCATTGGCCAGACGGGCGGAAGGCTTCATTTCCGTCCTCGAAGCGTGTTCACCGAGGACAACCGGCTGACCGATGAGGTCATCCAGTCGCTCTCCAAGATCATCGACGATGTGACCGATCGCGGCATGGCCATCTGCCTGATGTACAATCCGCTGCCTGTGCATGAGGCGGAAGTGATGGACGCCTTTCAGAAGGAACGCTGGTTCAAGACCTGGGAGCAGTTGAGCAAGGCGTTCAAGGACAAGAGTCACCTGCTGGCCATGTGTCCGGTCATCGAGACGCATGCCTGGAGGCAGTACGACAAGCAAACCCGAATCGACAGTTTGAACTGGCTCTACGACTCCCTCACCGTCGTGTTCCGCAAGTACAATCCGACGCGGATCATGTCGTACAAGCCCTGGGGCGCAGCCAGCCGGGCGCAGCTCCACACGCTGCGCTTCCCCTTCAAGGGGAATCACCCGAACCCCGACTCCGGCTACTACGTGGCTTCGTTCAGCGCCTCCTACGGACTGGGCCACTGGGAAGACTACGGCATCTGGGAGCACTACACCCTGGCCCAGCTGAAGGACCAGACCATGCACTCGGGGTTGACCAACAGAAAGGACGTGGGCATCGCCTACGCGGTGAAGTGGCGGGAGCAGACCGGGATTCAGGTGTGGATTGACCACTGGGAGCCGGACTACTGGAAGAACGGAAACTGGACGCCGGAGCAGAACCTGGCCTACACCCAGTTTCTGCTGGACACGCTGCAGGCGCTTGGCGTCGCCAGCGCCGGTCCGCAGTTGCGCCGCCTGTGGGACGACGAGAACCAGCACTTCTACACCGACTCGTTCACCAGAAGTTTCATCCAGATC
>JAADFT010000016.1:10325-13881 GCA_013152765.1 Calditrichota bacterium
GCAGGGCGCAGAAACCCGACTACGCGCTGCTCCGCAACTACCCGAATCCCTTCAACGCGAGCACGCAGATCGAGTTTACGCTGCCGCGAGCTGCGCCGGTGTCGGTGCGCGTGTTCAATCTGGCTGGGCAGAAAGTGGCGGAGCTCGTGCGCGGGCGGCGGTACTCTGCGGGCAAACACAGGCTGACCTTCTCCGCCGAGGCGCTCACCTCCGGCGTGTACGTCTGCGTGCTGGAGGCAGGGCCGTGGCGCAAAACCTCGAAGATGATTCTGTTGAAATAAAGGAGTTCCCATGCGAAAACACGTAGCCAAGATTCTCAGTCTGTTGCTTTTGGCCGCGCTTGTGCCAGCCCGGGCGCGGAGCGATTTTCGGCATCCGCCGATTACGGTGGAAAACAAAATGAAGATCTGGCGGGAAGCCACGTTCGGCATGTTCATCCACTGGGGCGTTTACTCGTACCTGGGCGGCATCTGGCAGGGCAAACCGGTGCCGGGGTACGCCGAACATATCTTTCGCAAGGAAAGAATTCCGCTCGAGGTTTATCGCAAAGAGGTGATCGCGAAATTCAATCCGGTGGATTTCGACGCCGAGGAATGGGTGAACCTGGCCGAAGAGGCGGGCATGCGCTACATGGTGATCACCGCCAAGCACCACGACGGCTTTGCCATGTGGCCCAGCAAGGTGACCAAGTACAACATTAGGGACATGACGCCGTTCAAGCGGGATCCCATGCGCGAGCTGCGCGACGCCTGCCGCCGCCACGGTCTCCTGTTCGGATTCTACTACTCCCACGCGCAGGACTGGAGCCATCCGTGGGGCCAGCGCAACCAGTGGGATTTCGGCCATCCTCAGCCGGACAAGCGGGGCTGGTGGAAAGACCCGAAGTGGAAGTGGTACATCCCGAAGGCCTGGATCTACGTGCGCGAAAAATCGATTCCCCAGTTGCGCGAGCTGATTCTGAACTACGATCCGGACATCCTCTGGTTCGACACGCACAACTGGCTGCCGCCGGAAATGACGCGCGAAATCGTCATGACCGCCCGCAAGCTGAAACCGGAGCTGATCATCAACAGCCGTGGGACGCCAGGCATTTACGACTACAAGTCGACCAACGACCGGCCGCTGGATTTCCCGCCCAACACGGAGAAGTACTGGGAGGCGATCCCAACGACGAACAACTCCTACGGCTACCACAAGATGGACCACTCGCACAAGCCGCCGTCGTTTTTCATTCGTCTGCTGGCCAAGGCGGCTGCGCGTGGCGGCAACTTGCTGATGAACGTGGGGCCGATGGGCAACGGCAAGATCGACCCGAAGGATGTGGCGATTCTGAAGGGCATTGGCGCCTGGCTCAAAGTGAACGGCGAGGCGATTTACGGCGTGGAGCGCACGCCGCTGCAAGTGCAGGCCTGGGGCCAGACCAGCGTGAAGGGCGACCGGCTCTACCTGCACGTGTTCACCTGGCCGAAAGACGGGCGACTGGTTGTCGGCGGGCTGAAATCGGAAGTCAGGAAGGCGTGGTTGCTGGCGGATCCGGAGAAGAAAACCCTGCCGATCCAGCGGCTGAACGCCCTCGACGTGCTGATTCGCGTGCCTAAGGTGGCGCCCGACACGGTGAACACGGTGGTGGCGCTGGAGTGCGAGACGCCGATCGTCGCCGATTCGGTCCGCCTGCTCCAGACGAACGTCCCTTGCAACGACCTGCACGTGTTCGACGGCAAATTGCATGGGCCGGGCATCAAGTACGGCAGCGGCAACGTGAAGAGCAACTTCATTCAGCGGTGGAGCCGCCCTGAAGCCTACGTGAGCTGGCCGGTGCGGCTGAACGAACCAGCCCGTTTCCGTGTGAAAATCGTGTACACCGCCGGGAAGGAGTTGGTTGGCAACGTCTACCAGGTGCGGCTGGGGAAGAAAGTCCTGGAAGGGACGGTGCAGCCCGGTCGCTACCGGGAGTTCGATCTGGGCGAGGTGACGCTCGATCCCGGCGTTTTTGAAATCGCCGTCCTGCCCAAAGAGCTGAAGCACGGCGATCTGATGCAACTCACCCGGCTGAAGCTCGTGCCGGTGGAGTAGGCTGGCGAAGCCGAAGCGTTTGCTGATCCTCTGGACGGCTGTTTCCTAAGACGCGCCGTCGGTCTCAGAGGCTGGGTTTTCGCTGTACACGTGGGAGGCAAGTGCTGAAGAGTCACGCGTGAGAGCGGATCAGAACCGCAGCGGCGCAGAGTCCGATTCGCCGCTGCGGGAACCCCGCGTTCACCGCGCCCCTGCGGTTTGCCTCAAGCTGTCCGCGTTCCTTGCTTAGCGTGTTGTGACCAGTTCTGCAACTTGTGTCCCTGTCCGTGTTCAACTGCGGTTCTGTCTCCACCCGCGGCCCCTCTTGCACGGAGATGCACTGAGATGTTCGCGCCCTCTTTGTCGCTCAACCAGGTCTCCCCGAGTGCGCCGCCCGGAAGTCCGCTCAGCCGCCTCCCGGTTTGTGGTTCTGTCTTCCGGTTTCTGCTCCGCTTGTTCCTGTTGACCGGGATTCTCTGCGCTGGAGCTTACCCGGTGGCCCACGCGGACCCGCCCGACGATCCCATCCTGCCGGCTGAGATGGTTCAGATGCTGGGCAAAGGGTTCGATGTCTCCTGGACTCAGTTCCGGCGCCGGATCGAGAACTACAACGCTCAGATGGTGCGCGACATCGCCGCGGCGGGTTTCCGCAACATTCGCCTTCGCACCAACCTGCCCGCGGACGACTACCTGTTCAGCATCCTGGACCCGCAGGTGCAGGACTGCCTGGACAACGGCCTGATTCCCATCATCGCCTACGCGGCTTCAGAAGCCGAGCAGAACCCCGACAGCACCCACCGCGACCAGGTGGTGGCGTGGTGGCGCACCGTGGCGGAACACTACAAGGACGCCTCCCACCGGCTTCTGTTCGACCTGTTCATCGAACTCTCGGGAGGGCTGAAGGACGACTACGAGAAAATCAACCGCTGGTACGAATTGATCGTGCCGGCCATCCGTGAGACCAATCCAACGCGCATTCTGATTTTGCCGCCCGTGCACCTCTCCGATCCCTACTACCTGGACAAGCTGGTCATCCCAGAAGCGGCTAAGCCGTACGTCATGGCCGAGTGGCATTTCTACGCCGCAGGACCCAGCAAGAAGAGTTCGAAAAGGCTCTGGACCACAGGCACGGAAGCCGAACGCAAGCTCGTGACCGACAAGATCCAGGCGGCGCTGGACTGGCAGCGGCGGACGGGCATCCTCACCTGGGTTGGCGCCTGGATGCCCGGAAACTACAACAAGGGCAACGACTACACCGTGCCGGAGCAGGTGGTGTTCGCCTCGTTCATGGTCCGAGAGCTGGAGAAAGCGGGCATCCCCTGGTCGGTCAACGCTGTGCACCACTTCTACGACGACGCCTCGAATCGCTGGATTCAGCGGATGCTTCCCGTGCGGGATGCCATGCTGGATCCCTGGAAAATTGCTCTGTACGAGGAACCCGGCTACGGAGGGGCAAGCCTGCGCCTGGGAGTCGGCACGTACGACGGGGCGTACTTCGGGGAGC
>JAADFT010000017.1 GCA_013152765.1 Calditrichota bacterium
TCATCGAGACCCCGTACCGCAAGGTGGAGAACGGACGGGTAACCGACGAGATCGTTTACCTTTCGGCGGACGAGGAAGAGAACGCCATCATCGCCCAGGCCAACGCGCCGGTCGACGAGAACGGCTACTTCAAGACCGACCGCATCAAGGCCAGAACGCGCGGTGAGTTTCCGGTCGTGAAGCCGGAGGAAGTGGACTACGTGGACGTGTCGCCGAACCAGATGGTGTCGGCGGCTGCCGCGCTGATTCCCTTCCTGGAGCACGACGACGCCAACCGCGCGTTGATGGGTTCGAACATGCAGCGCCAGGCAGTGCCGCTGCTGCGCCCGGAAGCGCCGCTTGTGGGCACGGGCCTCGAGGCCAAGGTTGCTCGCGACGCCCGCGCCGTGGTCATCTCGGACGTGGATGGTGTGGTGGAAGAGGTGGACTCCGAGCACATCACCATCCGTCGCGAGGTGGACGAGAGCGACGAAAGCCAGTGGATCCAGAATCTGCTGGATTTCGACGGTCGCGACAAGGTGACCTACAAGCTGGTGAAGTGGCGCCGCACGAACCAGGACACCTGCATCAACCAGCGGCCTGTCGTGCGCGAAGGCGACCGCGTCAAGAAGGGACAGGTGATCGCCGACGGTTTCGCCACCGATCACGGCGAACTGGCCCTCGGACGCAACGTGCTGGTGGCGTTCATGCCCTGGCGCGGGTACAACTTCGAGGACGCCATCGTCATTTCCGAGCGTCTGGTTAAGGAAGACATTTACACCAGCGTGCACATCGAGGCCTTCGAGTGCCAGGTGCGCGACACAAAGCGTGGCGAGGAAGAGCTGACGCGCGAAATCCCGAACGTCAGCGAAGAAGCCACCAAAGACCTGGACGAGAACGGCGTGATTCGCGTCGGTGCCGAGGTGCGTGCTGGCGACATTCTGGTCGGCAAGGTGACGCCTAAGGGCGAGACCGATCCGACTCCGGAAGAGAAACTGCTGCGGGCGATCTTCGGCGAGAAGGCTGGCGACGTGAAAGACGCGTCGCTGACGGCGCCGAGCGGCCTGAAGGGCGTGGTCATCGACACGAAACTCTTTTCGCGCAAGCGGAAAGACGCGAAGACGAAGAAGCAGGACAAGCAGAAAATGGACGAGCTGGAGCGCTGGTACGAGGACCAGCTCGCTGCTGTCCAGGCGCTTCGTCTCGAGAAGATGACCAAGGTCCTGGAGGGCAAGAAGTCGGTTGGCATCCGCGACGGCGTGACGGGTAAGACCGTTGTGAAGGCCGGCACGGTACTGCGACCGGAACACATCGCTCGCATCGATTTCGACACCTACGATTACTCGAAGGACCTTGTGGACGATCCGGAGGCGAACGAGCTGGTGCGGGCCATTCAGGCGCGCTACAAACAGAAGCTCGAATCGCTGCAGGAGGAGTACAACCACCGCAAACTCCGGATCAACATCGGCGACGAGCTGCCTCCGGGCATCGTGCAGATGGCCAAGGTGTACGTGGCCAAGCGCCGCAAGATCATGATCGGCGACAAAATGGCCGGTCGCCACGGAAACAAGGGTGTGGTGGCCACGGTGGTGCCCGAGGAGGACATGCCGTACCTGGAGGACGGCACGCCCGTCGACATCGTTCTGAACCCGCTCGGCGTGCCCTCGCGAATGAACCTGGGCCAGATCCTCGAGACCACGCTCGGCTGGGCGGCCAAGAGACTGGGTGTGCGCTACGCCACGCCAGTGTTCGACGGCGCCACCGAGGAAGAGGTCAAAGAGGAAATGCGCAAGGCAGGTTTGCCGGTGGACGGCAAGGTCACACTCTACGACGGCCGAACGGGCGAGCCTTTCGAGATGCCCGTCACGGTCGGTTACATCTACATGATGAAGCTGTCGCATCTGGTGGAAGACAAGATCCACGCGCGCTCCATCGGGCCGTACTCGCTGATCACTCAGCAGCCGCTTGGCGGTAAGGCGCAATTCGGTGGCCAGCGGTTCGGTGAGATGGAGGTGTGGGCGCTGGAAGCCTACGGCGCTTCGCACACGTTGCAGGAAATCCTGACGGTGAAGTCGGACGACGTCCGCGGTCGGGCCAAGGTGTACGAGGCCATCGTGCGCGGCGAGAACCTGCCCGAGCCGGGCCTGCCGGAATCGTTCAACGTGCTCATCAAAGAGCTGCAGGGTCTGGCGCTGGACGTCGAGCTTCTGGATGCCACCTACGACAAGGTGAAGAAACCCAAGCCGTAGGCGCCCAGGTAACGGTGGATGCGAGGAAGCCGGACCTCGAGTCCGGCTCTTGCGGCCCAGGGGAAGCCGGTGAGGATGACTGGCAGAACCTGGCAGGATTCAGAGATTTTTCCGTGTACCCTGGTGACAAGGCCTTAGGCCGAAACAGGTCGCGGCGGAAGTTGCAACCTCACTGGAGGTGATATTTTGGCCCTGGCAGTACGCTCAGAAACCATTAAGCCCCGTCACGTCGCTGGAATCGCCATCGGTCTGGCCTCTCCGGACAAAATTCTGGAGTGGTCCCACGGCGAGGTGACGAAGCCGGAAACGATCAACTACCGATCGTTCAAGCCGGAGAAGGACGGGCTCTTTTGCGAGAAGATCTTCGGGCCAGTTCGAGACTACGAGTGCCACTGCGGTAAGTACAAGAGGGTGCGCTACAAAGGCATCGTCTGCGACCGCTGTGGCGTGGAAGTGACGACCAAGGCCGTGCGCCGCGAGCGGATGGGCCACATCACGCTTGCTGTGCCGGTTGTGCACATCTGGTACTGGAAGTCGATCCCCTCGAAGATCGGCAACATCCTTGGCATGAGCACCAAGGATCTCGAGAGGATCATCTACTACGAGTCGTACGTGGTTATCGAACCGGGCGAGTCCGGCCTGCGTCCGAAGGAGCTGATCAGCGAGGAAGAGTACCACCGCATCCTGGCGGACTTCCCCGACATCGAGAAAGCGCCCGAGGACAGCGGCCGTCGCTTCGTCGCCAAGATGGGCGGCGAGGCCATCCTGGAGCTGCTCAAGCGCGTGAATCCGGAGCAGCTTTCGCGCGAGTTGCGGGCGGAGCTGCGCACGCAGATTTCTGAGCAGCGCAAAGCGGAAATTCTGAAGCGCCTGAAGGTTGTGGAGGCGTTCCGCAAGAGCGAAAGCGGCAAGCTGAACAAGCCCGAATGGATGGTGCTGACGGTGATTCCGGTGATCCCGCCGGAACTTCGCCCGCTGGTGCCCCTGGAGGGTGGCCGCTTCGCCACGTCGGATTTGAACGACCTGTACCGGCGCGTGATCATCCGGAACAACCGGCTGAAAAAGCTGATGGAGATCAAGGCGCCGGAGGTGATCCTCCGCAACGAGAAGCGCATGTTGCAGGAGGCGGTGGACTCCCTGTTCGACAACGGGCGCAAGGTGTCGGCGGTGCGCGGAGACGGCAATCGGCCGCTGAAGTCGCTGTCCGACATGTTGCGCGGCAAGCAGGGCCGCTTCCGCCAGAACCTGCTGGGTAAGCGCATCGACTACTCCGGCCGCTCGGTCATTGTGGTGGGTCCGGAGCTGAAATTGAACCAGTGCGGTCTCCCCAAGGAGATGGCGCTGGAGCTCTTCAAGCCGTTCGTGATCCGCAAGGTGATCGAGCGCGGGCTTGTGAAGACGGTGAAGAGCGCCAAGAAACTGGTGGAGCGCGCCACGCCGGACATCTGGGAGATCCTGGAGGAGGTTGTCGAGGATCATCCGGTGCTCCTGAACCGGGCGCCGACGCTGCACCGGCTGGGCATCCAGGCCTTCCAGCCGATCCTGATCGACGGCAAGGCCATCCAGATTCACCCGCTGGTGTGTGCGGCGTTCAACGCCGACTTCGACGGCGACCAGATGGCCGTGCACGTGCCGCTTTCCCAGTACGCCCAGGTGGAGACCTGGCTGCTGATGCTGTCGAGCCACAACATTCTGTCGCCTGCGCACGGTGGCCCGCTGGCCATCCCGAGCCAGGACATGGTGCTGGGTCTCTACTACCTGACCAAAGCGCGCGCTGGCGAGCCTGGCGAGGGCAAGATGTTCTCCTCGCCGGAAGAGGTGCTGGTGGCGCACAGCGAGGGCAAGCTGGGTCTGCACGCCAAGATCAAGGTGCGGATCAACGGCGAAATCGTGGAGACGACCACGGGTCGGGTGATCTTCAACCAGATTCTGCCGCCCGAGCTGGGGTACGTCAACCAGTTGTTGACCAAGAAGAAAATCGCGGCCATTGCTTCGACCGCTTACAAGAAGCTGGGTAACCTGCGCACGGTCGAGTTCCTGGACAAACTGAAAAACCTGGGCTTCGGTTACGCCACCATCTCGGGCGCGACGATCGGCATCGACGACGTGGTGATCCCGAAGGAGAAGCCGAAGCTGCTGGAAGAGGCCTACCGGGCGGTCCAGGAAATCCAGGCTCGTTACGAGGCGGGCGCCATCACGGACGGCGAGCGCTACAACCAGGTGATCGACGTCTGGACGAAGACCGCCAACGAGGTGGCCGAGCGCATGATGGACGCCTTGCGGAAAGACCGCGACGGCTTCAACCCGGTCTTCATGATGGCCGACTCGGGCGCTCGTGGTTCGAAGGACCAGATCCGCCAGCTCGCCGGAATGCGTGGTTTGATGGCGAAGCCGCAGAAGAAGATGACCGGTGGTCTGGGCGAGATCATCGAGAACCCGATCACGGCCAACTTCCGCGAAGGTCTGTCCGTACTGGAGTACTTCATTTCCACGCACGGTGCACGAAAGGGTCTGGCCGACACCGCGTTGAAGACGGCGGACGCCGGTTACCTGACGCGCCGTCTGGTGGACGTGGCGCAGGACGTGGTGGTGACCATGGAAGACTGCGGCACCATCATGGGCGTGCGCATGAGCGCCTTGAAGGAAGGCGAGGAAATCATCGAGCCGCTGGCCGACCGTGTGCTCGGTCGTGTGGCGGCTGAGGACGTGTTCGATCCGGTGACCAACGAGGTCATCGTGGAGGCCGGCGAGCTGATCGACGAGGAAAAGGCTGAGAAGATCAGCGAGGCCGGTGTGGATTCGGTTTACATCCGCTCGGTGCTGACGTGCGAGGCGCCGCACGGTGTCTGCGTGAAGTGCTACGGCCGCAACCTGGCCACCGGCCGGATGGTGGAAATCGGCGAGGCCGTGGGTGTGATGGCCGCGCAGTCCATCGGCGAGCCGGGCACGCAGCTGACCCTGCGTACGTTCCACATCGGTGGTACGGCGGCTCGAATCGCGGCCGAGTCGAAGGTGGTGGCGAAGCTCTCCGGCAAGGTGCAGCTCGAAGGGCTGCGGTTCATCGAGCGCGAGGGCAAGCTGATCGCCATCAACCGCAACGGGCGCCTGAACATCCTGGACGAAGACGGGCGCGTGCTGACCACGTACAACATCCCGTACGCGGCGCAGCTCGAAGTGCGCGACGGCGACCAGGTGGAGCGCGGCTCGGTGCTGTTCACGTGGGACCCGTACTCCGAGAGCATCCTGGCCCTGGCCGAGGGACGCGTGGAGTTCGAGGACCTGGTCGAGAACGTGACCTACCGCGAAGAGGTGGACGAGGCGACTGGTCGTCGGCAGCGTGTGGTCATCGAGTCGCGGAACAAGTCGCTGAACCCGTCTGTCGTGGTGGTGAACGACGAGACCGGGGAACGCCGCGCGCACATGATGCCCATCGGAGCCATGCTGATGGTTCGCGAGGGTCAAGAGGTGAAGCTCGGCGATCTGCTGGCCAAGATCCCGAAGCAGATTGCCAAGACGCGCGACATCACCGGCGGTCTGCCGCGAGTGGCGGAGCTGTTCGAGGCGCGGCGTCCGAAGGACCCGGCCATCGTCAGCGAAATCGACGGCTACGTGGAGTTTGGCGAGATCCGCCGCGGTATTCGTAAGGTGTCGGTGACCTCGCCGGACGGCCACGAGCGCAAGACCTACATGATTCCGTACGGCAAGCACATCCTGGTGCACGACGGCGATTTCGTGCAGGCCGGCGAGAAGATCACCGAAGGTGCGGTGGCACCGCAGGACATCCTGGCCATCAAAGGGCCGAACGCGGTGCAGGAGTACCTGGTGAACGAGATCCAGGAAGTGTACCGGCTGCAGGGTGTGCGGATCAACGACAAGCACATCGAAGTGATTGCCCGGCAGATGTTCCAGAAGGTGCGCGTGGAAGATCCGGGCGACACCGACTACCTGCCTGGCGACCAGGTGAACAAGCGCAGCTTCCTGCGTGAGAACGAGCGCATCCGGAACATGGTGGTGATCACCGATCCGGGCGATTCGGGTTGGCAGGTGGACGAGCTGGTGGACTCGGACGAATTCGAGGCCACGAACATGCGGCTGCAAAGCGAAGGCAAGCAGCCAGCTACAGCGCGGCCGACACGTCCGGCCACATTCCAGCCGGTACTGCTGGGCATCACCAAGGCGTCGTTGACGACGGACAGCTTCATCTCGGCGGCCTCGTTCCAGGAGACCACCCGCGTTCTGGCCGATGCCTCGGTGGAAGGCAAGGTGGACCGCCTGCGCGGCCTGAAAGAGAACGTGGTGATGGGCAACCTGATTCCGGCTGGAACGGGTCTGCGCAAGTACCAGAACCTGCTGGTCTTTGGCCCTGGTGCGCAGCTCGAGGAAGAGGCCGAGGCCCTCGCCAAAGAGCGCGCAAAAGAGGAAGCCGAAGAAGGCGAAACCCCGAAGGAAGAAGTCCAGAGCGCAGCCGCTTCGTGAGAATGAAGCCGGCTGTGCCTGGCTTTGAATGAGACGTGTTGTTCCCCCGAGAGCGCGAAGCTGTCGGGGGAACGTGGGACTGCAGGGATCTTTGGGGGCGAGAGGAATGAGGTACGGTGGTGGGTTTGCGGCTCTGCAGAACCACGAGCGATTTTTCTCAGTAAGTGCGCGAGAAAAAAGCAATTGTCGAAAAAATCAGTTGAACTTTAGCGGCAAGTTCACTATATTCGCGTTCGTCAAATTTGAGGAGGTAAGTTGCCGACCATCAATCAACTCGTTCGGAAGCGTCGCGAAAAGGTCGCCTGGAAGACCAAGGCGCCTGCACTGACTGGTTGCCCGCAGCGCCGCGGCGTTTGCACGCGCGTCTACACAACGACGCCCAAGAAGCCGAACTCGGCGTTGCGGAAGGTGGCCCGTGTGCGCCTGACCAACGGTTACGAGGTCACGGCCTACATTCCGGGCGAAGGGCACAACCTTCAGGAGCACAGCATCGTGCTCATTCGGGGTGGCCGTGTGAAGGACCTGCCAGGTGTGCGCTACCACATCATTCGTGGTGTGTACGACGCCGCTGGCGTGGAAGGGCGCAAGCAGGGCCGTTCGAAATACGGTGCGAAGAAAAAGTAACGTGAACCCGGTCAAGGGATAGGATACAGGGAATGCCCAGACGTAAAAGGCCGCAAAAGCGGGAAGTTCTGCCGGATCCGAAGTACCACAGCGTTCTGGTTACCAAGTTCATCAACAACCTGATGATGCGGGGGAAAAAGAGCCTGGCGGAACGGATTTTTTACTCCGCCCTGGACCGGATCCAGGAGAAGACGGGTCAGGAAGGGCTGGAGGTCTTCGAGAAGGCAGTGGCCAACGCCAAGCCGCTGCTGGAAGTGAAGTCGCGCCGCGTGGGTGGTGCGACCTACCAAGTGCCGGTGGAGGTTCGGCCGGAGCGGCAGCAGTCGCTGGCCATCCGCTGGCTCATCAACGCGGCCCGGGCGCGCTCCGAGCACACGATGGCTGAGCGCCTGGCGGCCGAGCTGATCGCGGCCTCGCGCGGTGAGGGTGCCGCGATCAAGAAGCGCGAAGACACACACCGCATGGCGGAAGCAAACAAGGCTTTTGCACATTTCCGCTGGTAATTGCGCGGCCCACTTTGGGTCACGATGTCACGGTCTGGTCGAGCAAGCTGGAGGGACGCGCAGGACCGGCCTTTTGAATGACATAAGTTGTTGGTAGTTTTGAACCTAAAGAAAGAAGGGCTCCACGTTTGAGTGGAGTTTTTTATGGCAAGAAAAGTACCTCTTGAAAAAATTCGCAACATCGGCATCATGGCGCACATTGATGCCGGTAAGACGACGACGACCGAGCGCATCCTGTACTACACCGGTCGGGTGCACCGCATCGGTGAGGTCGACGAAGGCACGGCCACAACCGACTGGATGGAGCAGGAGAAAGAGCGCGGCATTACGATTACGTCTGCTGCCATCAGCACGTACTGGAAGGATCACCGGATCAACATCATCGACACGCCCGGTCACGTCGACTTTACGGTTGAGGTGGAGCGCTCTCTGAGGGTGCTGGACGGCGCTGTGGCGCTGTTCTGCGCCGTTGGCGGCGTGGAGCCGCAGTCCGAGACGGTGTGGCACCAGGCGGAGCGTTACCACATTCCCAGGATTGCGTTCGTCAACAAGATGGACCGTGTGGGCGCCGATTTCTTCAACGTTCTGGAGATGATGAAGCAGCGCCTGCACGCGAATCCACTGCCCATCCAGATTCCGATGGGCAGCGGCGACATGTTCGTCGGTCTCGTCGACCTGATCCGAATGAAGGGCGTGGTTTACGATGAGACCAAGCTGGGCACGGAGTGGCACGAAATCGACATTCCCAAGGATCTTTGGGAGCAGGCCCAGTACTACCGCACGCAGTTGCTCGAGGCGGTTTCGGACTACGACGACGCCCTGATGGAGAAGTACCTTGAGGGCGAGCCAGTCACGGAAGAGGAAGTGATTGCCGCGCTGCGCAAAGCGACGCTGGACACCAAGGTGACGCCGGTTCTGTGCGGCTCGGCGGCGCGCTACAAAGGCGTGCAGCGGCTGTTGGATGCCGTGGTGTACTTCCTGCCGTCCCCGGCGGACATCCCCGCCATCGAGGGCGAGAATCCGCTGACCGGGAAAAAGGAGCTGCGGCATCCGAGCGACGACGAGCCGTTCTCGGCGCTGGCTTTCAAGATTCAGACAGATCCGTACGTCGGCAAGCTGACGTACTTCCGCGTGTACTCCGGTGTTGCCAAGACTGGCCAGGCCATCCTGAACGCGACCACCGGAAAGAAGGAGCGTTTTGGGCGCCTGCTGGAGATGGCCGCCAACAAGCGGTACGATCTCGAAGAGGTGCGCACGGGCGACATCGTGGCGGCCGTGGGACTGCGCAACGTGAAGACCGGCGACACGCTGTGCGAGATCAAGCATCCGATCGTGCTGGAGTCGATGCACTTTCCCGAGCCGGTCATCAGCGTGGCGCTGGAGCCCAAGACCAAGGCAGACCAGGACAAGCTGGGCATGGCCCTCTCGAAGCTGGCTGAGGAAGATCCCACGTTCCACGTGCGCGTGGACGAGGAGACCGGCCAGACGCTGATCTCGGGAATGGGCGAGCTTCACCTGGAAATCCTGGTGGACCGGTTGCTGCGCGAATTCAAGGTCGAAGCCCGGGTTGGACGGCCGCAGGTTGCCTACCGCGAGACCATTCGCCGACCGGCCGAGGCCGAGGCGAAGTTCGTGCGCCAGACCGGCGGCAAGGGGCAGTACGGACACGTGGTTCTGCGTGTGGAGCCGCTGGAGCCGGGCGAAGGCTTCAAGTTTGAAGACCTGACCGTCGGCGGGGTGATTCCGAGGGAATTCATTCGCCCGATCATCGATGGCGTGAAAGACGCCATGACCACCGGAATCAAAGCTGGTTACCCGGTGGTGGATGTGGGCGTGAAGCTGCTCGACGGTTCGTACCACCCGGTGGACTCCTCGGAAATCGCGTTCAAGATCGCGGCCTCGATGGCTTTCAAGCAGGCTGCGGAGAAGGCCGGGCCGGTGCTGCTGGAGCCGATCATGGAGCTGGAAGTGGTGACGCCCGACGAGTACATGGGCGACGTGATGGGCGACATCAACGCGCGTCGAGGCAAGATCAAGGGCATCATGCCGCGGAAGGACGGCCAGGTGATTCAGGCTCAGGTGCCGCTGGCCCAGATGTTCGGCTACGCCACGGCGTTGCGTTCCATGACCCAGGGCAGGGCCATTTTCACGCTGAAATTCTCGCACTACGAGGAGCTGCCTGAGACGGTGGCGAAGGAAGTCATGAAGAAAGCCGGTGTAGCGGCTTAGGGTTCAGTGAGCCTCGCGGGACAGGGGAATTCGTGAATCACGATCCGATGGAGGAGTGAAGCGATGGCGAAGCAGAAATTTGAGCGGACGAAGCCGCACGTGAATATTGGGACGATTGGTCACGTGGACCATGGGAAGA
>JAADFT010000018.1 GCA_013152765.1 Calditrichota bacterium
GGTCAGCCGACGACGGGAAGTCTCTCCAGCCAGTAGTGTCGAGCAGGAACAGATCGGTTGCGTTTCCGCTCCCTCGCGGGGACCGGGAACGCAGGTACGAAGTGGAACGGCAGGATCAGCACGGTGACAAAAGCGGCTTATCTCGACCCTTCATCGTTGCCTCACGGTGAGCCTCCATCGGCTTTACCCGAGGTGCCCATTCTGGTGGTGATTCCCACGTACAATGAAGCGGAGAACGTCGCTCGCGTTGTACAGGGGCTTTTCGCGCTGCCGCTGCGTGACCTGCAGATTCTGGTCGTGGACGACAATTCCCCCGACGGCACTGCCGACAGGGTGGAGGCTCTGAAACAGCAGTACCCCGGCAAGTTGCATCTCTTGCGGCGTCCCGGGAAGCTCGGTCTGGGAACCGCGTACGTTGCTGGCTTCCGATTCGCGCTCGAGCGAGACTTTCAACTTGTGGTTGAGATGGACGCCGACATGTCGCACAATCCCGAGGATTTGCCGCGTCTGCTGGAAGCCACCAAGGACAACGACGTCGTGGTCGGGTCGCGTTACTTGACCGGGGTCAACGTCGTGAACTGGCCGCTGCGGCGCCTCTTGCTCAGCCTCGGCGGTAACAAGTACGCGCGGATGGTCACCGGGCTGCCTGTGAAAGACTGCACCAGCGGCTACAAGTGCTTCAAGCGCGAGGTGCTCGAAGCCATCGACCTGGATCGTGTGCAGTCTGACGGCTACGCGTTTCAGATCGAGATGAACTTTCGAGCCTGGAAGAAGGGCTTTCGCATCTGCGAAGTGCCCATCATTTTCTTCGACCGCGAGGTCGGCAGCTCCAAGATGTCGAAGAAGATCATCCGCGAAGCCGTGTGGATGGTGTGGAAACTCAAATGGATGAGCCTTACAGGGCGCCTGTAGGGTGAGCAGACCCTGTGCTCCGGTCCCCACGCCCCCTGGGAAACAGTTTTGTCCTACGGAAAGTGCGGCTGTCGCCCACAGCAGGCGAAGGAGCGGATTGACGCGAAACCCGCAAGTCGCAAAACGCGTTGAAGGGAACGGATCCACTGAAAAGGCAAGTTTAGACGGGTCACATCAGGCCTGCAGAAACAACCGCGAAGGGATGCAGCGAAAAAAGCGTTGACTTTTGTGCCGGAATTTTGTACTGTTGGATTGTGCAAGGGGCTGTAGCTCAGGTGGGAGAGCGCTTGCATGGCATGCAAGAGGTCGGCGGTTCGAATCCGCCCAGCTCCACGACAGAATCCACGCACCTGCGTGGATTTTTCTTTTTCTGGGGTGCTGCAACGAAGGTGTAAGGGAGGGGGTAAAGCCGGTTGGCACCTTGCAAGGGGAAAGGGGCTACGCCCTCAACACGTTGTGGCGCGGTTCCGCAACGAGCTGGGACTTTCTCTCAAACTCTGCTGCGCCCGCCTTTGACGACGGCCGCTTCAGCGAAAGCACTTCCCGAACAACTCGTTTTTCGCCTCTGGGGGCGCGGGATTGTGTAGCTGTGTGGGAGCAACCGGACGCAGCAAGCCTCCCTGACGTAACGCAGCCGTACGCGGCTTGCTTTTTTCAAGTGAGCTGATGGCTAAGAAACTTTCCCCGCTTGTTCGTGCTGCGAACGTGCTTACCCCCGCTGGACACTCGCCCCGTGAATCTGCTGCACTCAGCAGATCTCAGTGGCTTTCCACGAGGGAAACAGCCGGCTCACCGGCTGACTGTTCGACCGGCTCTTCGTCGGGTACAGTTTCCAGAGTCCCGAGGGTGATGTAGCTGTACAGGTTGCGACCGCAATTGTTTTCGCAACGGAAATTTCGGAAAATCACTTCACACTCTTCCTGAGACGAAACGTCGAATTTCTTGACGTTGCCGCAAGCTTCGCACGTGATTACGAGCTGGTTGACCTTGACTCTTGTCATCTCCGTCCTCCTGCTGTGACGCCGGGACTCCTGCAACCATTGTGCCTACAGGTCAAGGCTCAAATGTGCAGAAAAACGCCGAGATCTCGGCAAACACTGAGACAGTTGGGTCAGCTTGAATCACCGGCGTCTCTGCAGCGCTGTGAACGGGAACTTTTGACTGTACCTGCGGCGTTTGTAGCTCTGGACGTTGCTTTGGGACAGCGTGGTTTCAGCAGCTGGAAGGAGAGATCTCCTCGTCGTCTTCGTCGCGTCGACCAAAGGGGCGTAAGGGCAAAAACTTCTTGCTTTTTACGGCCTCAGGTGTTAGATTTGTGCGAAATTAGATCAAGCATGGGCGGTTAGCTCAGGTGGTTAGAGTGCTTGCTTGACATGCAAGAGGTCACTGGTTCGAGTCCAGTACCGCCCACCAACGGCAAAACGACCTTTGCGGCAGGCAGCCCAAAGGTCGTTTTCGATAATGGAGGTTCCACACTCGATGCAAACCGACGCTCAGGGCAAGATCGAGCTGCAGCTCCCGGACGGGTCCACGCGAACGTTCTCAACAGGCGTCAAACCGATCGACGTCCTGCGTGAAATTGACCCGGCGAAGGTCGAAAGTAGAGAGATTGTGGTTGCTCGTTTCAACGGGCACCTCATCGACCTGACGTATCCGTTACGGGAGAGCGGCAAGCTCGATTTCGTCAGTGTAGACGAGCCGGAAGGGCTGCACGTGTACTGGCACAGCACGGCCCACATCATGGCCCATGCTGTGAAGAACCTGTTTCCGGAAGCCCATTTCGGTGTCGGTCCGCCGATTGAGCACGGTTTCTACTACGACATCGATGTGGACCGGCCTTTCACGCCCGAGGACCTGTCGGCGATCGAGCGCGAGATGCAAAAGATCATCGACGCCGACAACCCTTTCATTCGGGAAGAGCTGAGCCGAGAGGAGGCGCTACGCCTCTTCAAAGAACGCGGCGAAGTCTACAAAGTCGAGCTGCTCGAAGGACTGGAGGAACCGCCCAGCATCTACCGCGAGGGCGACTTCGTCGACCTGTGCACCGGGCCACACGTGCCTTCAACCGGTTACATCCGGTATTTCAAGCTGCTCAGCACGTCCGCAGCGTACTGGCGTGGTGACGAGAACAGGCCGATCCTCCAGCGGATTTACGGAATTTCGTACCCTCGCAAGGAGCAGCTCGAGGAGTACTTGCAGCGCCTGGAGGAAGCCAAGAGGCGCGACCACCGGCGTTTGGGCCGCGACCTGGATCTCTTCAGCATTGACGAAGAGGTTGGGCCAGGGCTGGTCCTCTGGCACCCGAAAGGCGGGATGGTGCGGCATCTGATCGAGTCGTTCTGGAGGGAAGAGCACCTCAAGGGCGGCTACGAATTCGTCTACACGCCGCACATCGCCAGGTTAGGGCTCTGGGAACGGAGCGGGCACCTGGATTTTTTCCGGGAAAACATGTTCCCGCCGATGGACGTCGACGAGGTGCCCTACCAGCTCAAGCCCATGAACTGCCCGTTTCATCTGCGGATTTACAAGAGCAAGACCCGCAGCTACCGGGATTTGCCCATCCGCTGGGCCGAGCTGGGTACGGTGTACCGCTACGAGCGTTCCGGCGTGCTCCATGGCTTGTTACGGGTGCGTGGCTTCACGCAAGACGACGCTCACATTTTCTGCAGACCCGACCAGCTCGAGGACGAAGTGGTACGTGTCCTCGACTTTACCGTGAACATGCTGGGCGCGTTTGGTTTCAAGGACTACGAGGTGTACCTGTCCACGCGGCCGGAGCACTACGTTGGCACGCTGGAGAATTGGGAGCTCGCCACCGAAGCGCTGAAGAAGGCGCTCGAAGTGCGTGAGTTACCGTACGACATCGACCCTGGTGAGGGTGTTTTCTACGGACCGAAGATCGACATCAAGATTCGCGACGTGCTCGGCCGCTCCTGGCAGTGCTCCACGATTCAGGTCGATTTCAACGAGCCGGAGCGGTTCGACATCTCGTACATGGCTGAAGACGGTCAGCTGCACCGGCCGATCATGATTCACCGCGCGCTCCTCGGCTCGCTGGAGCGCTTTCTCGGCGTGTTGATCGAGCAGTACGCTGGCGCTTTTCCGACGTGGCTGGCGCCGGTGCAGGTGGTCGTAATTCCGATTACCGATGCACAGCTTGAACCTGCTCGTGAGATCGCACGTAAATGCGAAGAAGTCGGACTGCGCGTGTGGGTAGATGACCGCGCCGAGCGAATGAACTACAAAGTCCGCGACGCCGAGACGCAGAAAATTCCCTACATGCTCATCGTGGGGAAGCGCGAGGTAGAACAGAATCTGGTTGCTGTTCGGCAGCGTCGAGTGGGCGATCTTGGCACCATGAAACTCGACGCATTCCTGGACAGGATTCTCAACGAGGTTCGGACAAAAGCGTTTGAAGCTTGAACCGAACGGTTGTTTGCGGGGTGGGCCGCACTTTGTAGCAGGACCCGGGTCGGGTTGAACCCAAATCAGGGAGGGCAAAGGCCATCAGTAGGGAACACGATCAACGGGTGAACGAGGCCATCCGGGCACCCGTAGTACGCCTGATCGACGCCGACGGCACACAGCTCGGCATCGTTGATCGGCAGAAGGCCCTCAGCATCGCCCGTGAGCGGGGGCTGGACCTGGTGGAGGTGGCGCCGAACGCGTCGCCACCAGTTTGCCGTGTGATGGACTACGGCAAATACCGGTACGAACAGTCCAAGAAAGAACGGACCAGCCGGAAGAAACAGCACACGATTGTCGTAAAGGAAATCCGGCTCAGTCCTCGCACGGAGTTACACGACATCGAAACCAAGTGCAGACACGCGCGCGAGTTCCTTGAGCAGGGTAACAAGGTCAAGGTCACGGTTCGCTTCCGTGGCCGCGAAATGACCAAACAGGCGTTCGGCGCGCAGGTCATGCAGAAAGTGAAAGAGCTTCTACAGGACGTTTCAAAGGTGGAGAAGGGCCCCGAAATGGAGGGTTACTCCATGGTGATGGTCCTTGCTCCGCTTCGCACCAACTGACGCTAATCGACAAGAGAGGTTCGAAATGCCCAAGATGAAATCGAATCGCGCTGCCAAAAAGCGCTTCAAGGTCACCGGGTCGGGCAAGGTGAAACGCTGGAAAGCGTACGGCAGCCACTTGCTGACCAAGAAAACGCGCAAACGCAAACGCAATCTGCGCAAACCGACCCTTGTGGATGAGACGGAAGTGAAACGCATCAAGCGCCTGATCCTGGCGTAAGCGCCAGTACTTCCACAGATTGTAACGGAGACAGTTCGGAAAACGAAGGAGTTCAAGAATGCCAAGAGCGACGGGGAAAGTCGCAGGACACCGGCGCCATCGCAAGATCATCAAGCAGGCTAAAGGCTACTACGGTGCTCGCAGTCGGCTTTACCGGACGGCCAAAGAAGCAGTTGAGCGCGCGCTTCAGTACGCTTACCGCGATCGGCGGCAGCGCAAACGCGTGTTCAGGCGGTTGTGGATTGTGCGAATCAACGCGGCAGCCCGGCAACACGGGATGAGCTACTCTCAGCTCATGAACGCGCTGAAGAAAAGCAACATCGACATCAACCGCAAACAGCTTGCTGAACTGGCCGTGAACGACATGGAAGCGTTTGGCCGGGTCGTGGAAGCGGCCAAGGCCGCGCTGTCCGCCTGAGCGAATGGGACAGGAAGCCGACAGTCTTCTGAACGACGTCAAGACCGCACGGGCATCGTTCGAGCAGGAAATCGCCCAGGTCGACACCCCCGAACAGCTCGACCAGCTTCGGATCAAATATCTGGGCCGAAAGGGTGCTGTGGCGGGGTTCTTTTCCCGTTTGCCCAAGCTCGATCCTGCTGAACGTCCGGCTGCCGGAAACGCCATCAATCAGCTCAAGCAGTTTGTCACCAAGGCGATCGAGGAGAAGAAGCGCAGCCTCGGATCAACCGGGCCGCGCAAGCCTGTGTTCGATGCCTCGTTGCCGGGGACGCCGTTCCGCATCGGGTCGCGCCACCCGCTCCTGCAGGTTCTGGACGAGATCGTGGACATTTTCGCCTCGATGGGCTTTTCCGTGGAAACCGGGCCCGAGATCGAGCGGGACTACTACAACTTCGAGGCGTTGAACATTCCACCGGATCACCCGTCGCGCGACCTGCAGGACACGTTTTACCTGGAAGGCGACAAGCTTCTTCGCACGCACACCTCGCCGGTTCAGATCCGCACGATGGAAAAACAGCGTCCGCCCGTTCGCATGATCGCGCCGGGCCGCTGTTTCCGCAAGGACACACCGGACGCCACGCATTCGCCCACGTTTCATCAGGTCGAGGGTTTGTGCGTCGACAAGAACGTGACCTTCGCAGACCTGAAGGGCGTCATCCTCGCGTTCGCCCAGAAGCTGTTCGGCAAGGATGTGCGCATCCGCTTCCGTCCCAGTTTTTTTCCCTTCACCGAGCCAAGTGCTGAGTACGACTTCTCCTGTCCCATGTGCGGCGGCAAAGGTTGCCGTGTCTGCAAGTACACGGGCTGGCTGGAGATCTCCGGCGCCGGAATGGTAGACCCGGCCGTGTTCGGCTTCGTGGACTACGACCCGGAAGTGTACACCGGCTACGCGTTCGGAATGGGGGTTGAGAGAATTGCCATGCTCAAGCACATGATCGGGGACATTCGGCTCTTCTACGAAAACGACATCCGGTTCCTCAGCCAATTCTGAGCACAAGTGAAAACGACCTACACCTGGTTACGGGATTACGTCGATCTTCGGGTCTCACCTGAAGAAATTGCTGAGCGTCTTACGATGCTCGGCCTGGAAGTGGAGGCGTTCGAGAAAATCTCGCCTCAGTTCGAAGGCGTCGTCGCCGCGCGCGTCGTCAGCGTTAAGCCTCTGAGCGGCTCGGACCACCTGCTCGTGGCGGAGGTAGACGCGGGCCCGACGGGTACCTTCACGGTTGTTTCCGGGGCTCCCAATGTTCGGCCGGGCGCGGTCGGCGTGCTGGCCTTGCCGGGAGCGAAGCTGCCCGGCGGCAAAGAAGTGACCGAACGCCGTTTCGGCGACGTGACTTCGAGCGGCATGCTTTGTTCCGAAGCCGAGCTGGGACTGACCTCTCGCGCAGACGAACTCTGGTTGCTCGACGACGCGGAACCCGGTGCAGATGTGGCCCAGTTGGTGGGTGAGGACTGGGTCTACGAAATCGGCGTGACTCCCAACCGACCAGACTGCCTTGGCACGGTGGGCATTGCCAGGGAACTCGCCGCGTACTACGGCTTGTCGCTGCGTGTGCCGCAACCTCAGGTGCCAGAAAGCCAGGAATCCGTCTCGAAGTTCGTAGCCGTCGAAGTCCAGGATCAGGAAAATTGTCCCCGGTACACGGCCCGCTACCTCTGGGACGTGACCGTGCGGCCGTCGCCTTTCTGGATGGCCCGGAGGCTCGAGCTCACTGGAATGCGCGCCATCAACAACATCGTTGACGTGACGAACTACGTCATGCTCGAACTGGGCCAACCCCTGCACGCCTTTGATTACGACCTCCTCGAAGGCGGCAAGATCGTGGTGCGCAAAGCTTCGGAAGGCGAGGAGTTCGTCACCTTAGACGGCAAACTTCACAAGCTGGACGCCGACACGCTGATGATCTGCGACGCGCAACAGCCGGTGGCGATTGCTGGCGTGATGGGCGGCGAAAATTCGGAAGTCCGGCCGGAGACGCGCCGGATTCTGCTCGAGAGCGCTTACTTCAAGCCCGAAAGCATCCGCCGAACCCGCCGGAAACTCGCCATTAACACCGAATCGTCGTACCGCTTCGAACGCGGTGTGGACCCGAACGGCGTTGTGCGGGCGTCCGACAGGGCTGCCGAGCTGATGGCCTCCACGGCATCCGCCAAAGTGGCCGCCGGCGTGATCGACGTTTACCCGCAGCCTCACGAGCCGTGGCAACTCACCCTGCGGCCAAAGCGCGTGGTTCAGGTCCTGGGCGCCGAGATTCCGCTTTCCAAGACTACCTCCATTTTGAAAGGGCTTGAGCTCGACATTGAGTCGACAAGTGACGAACAGATCGCCGTCCGCGTACCCACGTTTCGGCCGGACCTGACCCGCGAAATCGACCTGATCGAAGAAATCGCCCGTCACTACGGCTACGACTCGATTGAGCCAGATCTCCGCGCGGAAATTGACCAGACCCTGGCGGGGCGGGGAAGAGACCGCTGGCTCGACCGGGCCCGCGACCTGCTCACAGCCATGGGCTTCTACGAGGCGGTGAATCTCAGTTTCCTTTCCACTCTGGAAGCCAAGAGTTTCACAACCGAACCGGACCGGCTGGTACGAGTCCGCAACCCGCTTGGGGAAGAACTGGCCTGGCTACGCCCGAGTTTGCTGCCCGGGTTACTCGCTTCGGCGGTTCGCAACATCAATCGGCGCACTGAATCGGTCATGCTTTTCGAGCACGGGAAGGTCTTTTCGCGGCGCGGCGAGGGCTCGTACGAGGAGCACACCGCCCTTGCGGGACTCGTGACGGGCGCCTTTGCACTGCGGCACTGGCGAGGTTCGCCCCGGTTGGTCGATTTTTACGATGCAAAAGGGGCGGTCGAAACCCTGTTGGACCGACTCACTGGCGAAAAGGCCAATTTTGCGCCGGTGGAACTCCCCTGGTTCGATCTTTCGTTTTCCGTTGCGGTCAAAGACCGCACTGTGGGTGTGGTCGGGCAACTGGCCGAAAGTTTGCTGCAGAAATTCGAATGCGAGCAAAGTGTTTTCGCGTTCGAACTGTCCTGGGACGACTTGCGCGACCTCTGCAGGGAAGAACGCGTGTACAAGCCGGTTCCGCGCTTCCCGGCCGTGGTTCAGGATCTGGCGCTGCTGGTCGACGAGCAGGTGAGCGCCGGAGCTGTGGAGGAGGTCATTCGGAAGCACGGTGGGCCTTACCTGAAGCATGTGGAGCTGTTCGACTTGTACCGCGGGAAACAAATTCCGCCAGGCAAGAAGAGCCTGGCCTACACCCTCCGATTCCAGGCTGATGACCGGACCCTGACGGAGGACGAAGTTCGCGAATGGATTGACCAGATCCTCGAAGCGTTGAAATCTGAACTGGGCGTGGTTCTTCGACCGCGCTGAGAGGGGATGCCCATGCAGGTAGAGCAACTGGAAGTGCTCGAGGAACGAATCGGCCGATTGCTGGAGTTAGTAAATCGGCTGAAGAATGAGAACCGCGAACTGAGGATGCAAAACGCCGAACTCCTCGCCAAACTCGAGGAGAACGAGCGAACGATTGAGCGCTTGAAAGAGCAGTACCAAAATGTGTCGCAGCAACAGCAGGAAATTGAACAACTGAAAGCCAAGGAGGAACTCGTCCGAGCAAAGATTGAGAATTTGCTGAAGAAACTGGATGAGATCCCACTTGGGGGCTGAGCGTTTGCAGGTTTTGTTTTTTCGGCTACTGTTGGGGTGCAAAGACGTTTCTTTTTTGTTGACGGACAGGTAGCAGGGGCTTTAGCGAGAGTATTTCGGGAGAGAATGCCGGGAATTCTCTTCCTGCCTTTGACCAAGATGGTGATCACGTCACATGTTTGACGATCAAAACGTCGTCAAGGTCACAATCCTCGGGTCAGAATATGCGATCAAAGGAGATACAGACGCGGACTACATCCGCAAGGTCGCCGAGTACGTGGATGCTCGGATGCGTGAAGTGGAATCGTCGACCTCTGTCAAATCGTCGCTCAAGGTCGCAATTCTGGCTGCTTTGAACATCGCGGATGAGCTGTTTCGTGAGAAGGCGGAAAAGCGGGAACTACTCGCGTCGTACGACCGTCGGGTTCAGGAGCTGGCCAACAAACTCGAGGAATTTCTTAGAGAAGAGTCGCTCTGAACAGACGTAAAGCGGACCTGAACCGGTCCGTTCATCCCGGAAGCCCCACTTCAGTCCTGACGTAGCCGAAAGCCCCGCGAAGGTCCCTGTGCGGGCCGGGGGTGGCTGGCTGTGAGTGTCCGAAGTGGGGCTTCGTCTTTTAGGGTAGAAAGCGAGGTGACGGACATGAGTCTCTGGGTAATTTTAGCGTTGATTGCCGCCGCCGTGGTCGCCTTCTGGGCGGGGTGGCTGGCAAGCAAAAAGATCGGTCAGGGAAAGATCGCCAGCGCCGAGGTTCTGGCGCAGAAGATCGTCTCGGAGGCCGAGAAAGAGGCCGAGGCCATTAAGAAGGAGAAACTCCTCGAAGCGAAGGAGGAGTGGCTTCGCCTGAAGCAGTCCGTGGAAAATGAAGTCAAGTCGCAGCGCGCCGAACTCCACCGCCTGGAACGTCAGCTTCAGCAAAAGGAGAACAGCCTCGACCGTCGGGCCGAAATGCTGGAGGAGAAGCTTCGCGGTCTGGACCGACAGCAAGAAACGCTGCGGCAGAAAGAGCAGCAACTTCAGCAACGCGAGGCCAGGCTGAGCGACCTGGAAGAGGAACAGCGTCGCCGACTGGAGAAAATCTCCGGCATGAGCCAGGATGAGGCCAAGCAGTTGCTGATCGAGAGCATGAAGGAGCGTGCCAAGCGGGAGGCGGCCCAGATCGCCAAAGAGATCAAGGACCAGGCACGTTTGACGGCGAACCGCGAGGCGCGCGAAATCGTCATCCAGGCGATCCAGCGCACGGCAGCCGACCACTCGGTCGAGACAACGGTCTCCGTCGTAACTCTCCCGAACGACGAGATGAAGGGCCGGATCATCGGCCGGGAGGGGCGCAACATCCGGAGCTTCGAGCAGGCAACCGGTGTGGACGTGATCGTGGACGACACACCGGAAGCCGTGATTCTGAGCGGCTTCGATCCGTTCCGGCGTGAAGTCGCGCGCATCGCCCTCGAGAAGCTGATTTCCGACGGGCGCATCCACCCGTCGCGGATCGAGGAAGTCGTGCAGAAGACTCAGAAGGAAATGGAGGAGAAGCTCCTGGAAATCGGCGAGCAGGCCATGCTCGACGCCGGTGTGCACGGACTCCACCCGGAGCTGCTGCGCCTTCTCGGCAAGCTGAAGTACCGAACCAGCTACGGGCAGAATGTGCTGCAGCATTCGATCGAGGTGGCCTACCTGGCCGGCCTGATGGCTGCCGAGCTCGAGTTGGACGGCGACCTGGCCAAACGAGCCGGACTGCTGCATGACATCGGCAAGGCGATCGACAAATACACCGAGGGCACCCACACGCAGATCGGCGTCGAAATCGCGAAGAAGTACGGCGAGGGGCCGATCGTGCTGAACGCCATCGCTGGCCATCACGAGGATGTGGAGGCGATCTCGCCGATTACGATCCTGGTCAAAGCGGCAGACGCCATTTCGGGTTCCCGACCTGGAGCC
>JAADFT010000019.1 GCA_013152765.1 Calditrichota bacterium
CGGCAGGGCTTTGCGGCCACGCCCGAACCGCGGCCGGATGTGCTTTTGCCATTCGGTCGCGCGGCCGTTCGACGGGAGGGACGCGATTTGACGGTCGTTACGTGGGGCATGCTGGTGCACCGGAGTCTGGAAGCCGCCAGGGTTCTTGCCGAGGAGGGCGTGGATCTGGAGGTTGTGGACATTCGAACGATCAACCCGCTGGATTTCGAGACGATCGCGGCGTCTGTGCGCAGAACGAACCGCGCTCTTGTGGTACACGAAGACAGCCTGACCGCGGGTTTCGGCGCGGAAATCGCAGCGCGCATTGCTGACGAGCTCTTCACGGTGCTGGATGCCCCCGTGCGACGCGTGGCTGCCCTGGACACGCCGATTCCGTTCAACCCGAAGCTGGAAGCGCGGGTGCTTCCGCAGACAGCGGACATTGTGGAGGCGGCGCGGGAACTGGCGCGCTTCTGAACACCGGAGTTTTGTCTGGCTTTGAGGAAGTTGTTTGCTTACACAACGGTGACTTGCCATGCCGAAAAAGAAGACGAGTCTCACCAAAGAGCAGAAGCTTGAGCTCTACTACCTGCTGAAACTGACGCGGGCAGTTGAAGAAACGGTCGTTCGCCTTTACAAGCAGGGTCGCGTGGTCGGCGGCGTTTACCTGAGCCGCGGGATGGAAGCGGCCTCTGTGGGTGCGGCCTACGCCCTGGAGCGCGACGACATTTTGTTTCCGATTCACCGCGACACGGGCGCACACCTGGCCAAGGGCCAGTCCCCCAAGGCGATCTTTCTCCAGTACTTGGGGCGTGCAGACTCGCCCTCGCGCGGTCGGGACCCGGGCATTCACTTTTCGGACCGCAGCCTCAACGTCGTCGGCAACATCAGTCACTTAGGCTCGATGATCCCGGTGGCTGTCGGCGCGGCCATGGCCATGAAGCTGGCCGGGAAGAAAAACGTGTCGCTGAACTTCATCGGCGAGGGCGGCTCCAACATCGGCGATTTTCACGAAGGGTTGAACCTGGCCGCCGTGCAGAAAGCGCCGTTCATTCTCGTGGTCGAGAACAACCAGTTTGCCTACTCGACGCCGACGCACCTGGAGTACGCCTGTGAGAACATCGTCGACCGCGCAGTGGGCTACGGCATTCCCGGCGAGCTGGTGGACGGCACGGACGTGGTGGTAGTTTACGAGGCCGTGAAGAAAGCGGTAGAGCGCGCACGGCGTGGCGAGGGACCAACGCTGATCGAGGCCAAAATGATGCGGCTGACCGGCCACTCGGCGCACGACGACGCGAAGTACGTGCCGGAAGAGCTGAAAAAACAGTGGGAACAGAAGGACCCCATCCTGGTGATGCGGCGGCGACTGGAGGCGGAGGGGCTTTTAGACGAGAAGGTTGAGAAGGAAATCGACCAGCGGATCGAGCGCGAAATCGAAGAAGCGGTGGAACAGGCCCTGGCGAGTCCGCTGCCGAAGCCAGAGGAAGCAGCAGAAGGGGTGTACGCGTAGCAGCTCGGCGGGCAGAAGGCCCGGCGGTGGAAGTCGGGAAGGCAAGATGAGGCCAGAGGGAAGCTGAGATGGCCGTGTTAACTTACCTGCAGGCAATTTCGGAAGGGATGCGCGAGGAAATGCGCCGCGACGAATCCGTTGTGCTCCTCGGCGAGGACATCGGCGTGTACGGCGGCGCTTTCAAGGTCACAAAGGGATTCATCGACGAGTTCGGCCCGAAGCGTGTCATCGACACGCCCATTTCGGAGTCCGCCATCGTGGGCGCAGCAGTTGGGATGGCGCTGTACGGGTTCCGACCGATCGCCGAAATTCAATTTGCGGATTTCATCACGGTTGCGTACAATCAGATCGTGCAGAACGCCGCCACGATTCACTACCGTTACGGTTTTCCGGTGCCAATCGTGGTACGGGCGCCGTCCGGAGCTGGTGTGCACGGCGGACCCTTCCACTCGCAAAATCCGGAGGCGCTTTTTACCCACGTGCCCGGATTGAAGGTGGTGGCGCCCTCCACGCCTGCCGACGCCAAGGGCCTGCTGAAGGCAGCAGTACGGGATGACAACCCGGTCCTGTACTTCGAGCACAAGTACCTCTACCGGCGGATCAAGGGCGAGGTGCCGGAGGACGACGATTTCACCGTGCCGATCGGCGTGGCCGATGTGAAGCGCCCGGGGCGCGACGCCACGGTGATCACGTACGGCAGCACCGTGCACACGGCGCTGCAGGCGGCCGAGGACCTGAGCGCGGAAGGCGCAGAGGTGGAAGTGCTGGACCTTCGGACCTTGCGGCCCTACGACGAACAGGCCATCCTGGATTCGGTCGGTCGCACGAACCGTGTTCTGGTGTTGCACGAGGCGAGCAAAACAGGTGGTGTCGGCGCCGAGATCGCGGCCTTCATCACCGAGAACGCGTTTGAAAAGCTCGATGCCCCTGTGATGCGTCTGGGCGGTCTCGACACACCTGTGCCGTACAGCCCACCTCTGGAGGAGTACTGGCTGCCTTCCAAAGAGAGGGTGGTCGGGGCGCTGCGAAGACTTTTGGAGTACTGACCGCCGGCATTTGGAAATGACTTTGCTTCTGCCCGCTACGTCAGGTTGCGGTGTTCGCTCACGACCAGGCCCGGCACCGCTACGCAGCACCCAGTTGGGTTCGGCGCTGAGAGAGAGCGTTGTACAGTCTCGCTCATTCGAGCGGGTCTGAGGTGGCAGAGTTGGCAAGGCGGGGACAGTCGAACAGGCAGGAAAGCCCGAGTCGCTGAAGTCCCGCGCGTGGGGGAACACGTTACGCAATCGAGCAGCAAGTGCAAAGTACTGGCAACGCCAGGCGGCTTCGAGTGGATCTTTGAGAAAGCCTTTCCCGCCCGTGGCGAATGCTTGCAGGAGGGCGGGGTTCTGTGGAGGCGAGCCCGATGGAGCAGCACTACACCCGCGAAGAGCTGATGAGCATGCGCGACATTCTGCGCATCGCGATCCAGCGTGAAGAGGAAGCCTACGAGTTCTACCGGCGGGCTTTCGAGCAGTGTGCTACTGCCGCGGAGCGCAGGATGTTCGAGCGATTGATGCAACAGGAGCTCGAGCACAAGCGAATCCTCAGCGAGCAGCTCGAGGACATTGAAGCCCAGATGGACATCGACCGGGCGCTCTCGGAAGATTTTCCCCTCTGAACCTCAACGTCTGGAACCCGGGAGCCCGGTTTTCCTGATGCACTGCGAGACAGTTGCTGTGTAAGTCTCGCGAAGCCGGTTCGGCCAGGGGAAGAGCAAAAAACTGCTGAAGGTGCTTGAGCGTCCGAGGGGCTGGCTCTGACAGGGTTTTTGAGTGACTGTGAAAGGCGAGGCTGACACGCCTGGTCTGGGAACGCACGGTTGGGGAAAGAATCGGGGGCTGCCTTCAACTTTTCTTGGATTTTTCTGTCGAGATTGTTAAACTCCAGCCTGATGTGGGGGACGTGTGTAACAGGCTTCTTCGGGATGAGCGTGTTGTTGGGTTGAAGCGGATTTGTCTCAAAGGGCTGCGACGATGAATGACTTCACACCCGTCCTTTTGATGTTCCTGTTTGTTGCCTTCCTTGTGTTGTTCATGCTCGGTCTCAGCTTGCTTTTGGGGCCAAAGAAAAAGTCAGCGGTCAAGGGTGAGCCTTTCGAGACGGGCATGGTGCCTTTTGAACTTCCTGGCGATCGCTTCTCCATCCGATTCTACGTCATCGCCCTCCTTTTCATCGTTTTCGACGTCGAGCTCGTGTTTCTTTTTCCGTGGGCTGCCGTGTTCCGGCAGCTCGGCTGGTTTGGTTTCGCTGAGATGCTGGTCTTCATCGTCATCCTCGCTCTGGGGCTCATCTACGCGTGGAAAAAAGGAGCGCTGGAATGGGAGTGAGAGAACGCTTGGGCGAGAGCTTTTTCACGAGCCGGGTCGACAAGGTTGTGGCCTGGGCGCGGAAATGGTCTCTTTTCCCGTACCCTTTTGTGACTGCCTGTTGTGGCATGGAGTACATGGCTGTTTCGTCTGCCCACTACGACCTGGACCGTTTTGGCGCGGCTTTTCCGCGTTTCACACCGCGGCAGGCTGACTTGTTGATGGTAGTTGGCACGATCAGCCACAAGATGGCACCCATTCTCAGGCGGGTGTACGACCAGATGACCGAGCCGAAATGGGTGATGGCGTTTGGCGTCTGTACCTGCACGGGTGGTTTCTACGACAACTACGCCACGGTGCAGGGCATCGACACCATCATCCCGGTGGACATCTACGTGCCCGGTTGCCCGCCCCGTCCGGAGGCCGTGATCAACGGCATCATGAAGCTGCAAGAGAAAATCGAGAAGATGAAGCAACCAATCTGAGGGAGCAATGGAAGCCAGCGAGCACCCCGCTGTACCCAAGCTTCAGCAAGCCTTCGGCGACAAAATTCTGGATGTCTACACGTTTCGCGGCGACGTGGTGGTTGTTCTCGACCGAAGCGTGAATGTGGAGGCCTGCCAGCTCCTGCGCGACGACCCGGACCTGCTTTTCAACTTCCTGATGGACCTCACCGCGGTGGATTACCTGAAATTCGGTCGCGAGCCGCGCTTCGAGGTGGTGTACAATCTGTACAGTTTGATGAAAAACCTGCGCCTGCGCCTGCGCGTGCCGGTGCCCGAGGAAGATCCCGTGGTTCGCACCGTTACGCATCTCTGGAAGGCGGCGGACTGGGCGGAGCGTGAGGTCTGGGACATGTTCGGGATCCGTTTCGAGGGGCATCCCAATCTGAAGCGGATTCTGCTCTACGAGGAGTTCGAAGGGCATCCGCTGCGGAAGGACTACCCGGTGAACAAACGTCAGCCGTTGATCGGGCCCAAGAACTGAGCCGTTGGGCTGTTGATCAGCGTTTGACGGCGCTGTCAGGTCGGCGATCAGCTCTTCGCTGCGTCGGCTGCCTCGTGGCTGTGGGTAAGGTGGGTTGATGTTGGGCAGTGCCAGGACCGAAACGAAAGGAGGGGGCACATGGACGAACTGATCCGCGTGCTCAAAGACGAGTTGGGACGGATTGAGCGCAAGTTCGAGAAAATGGTTGAGGACGCTACCCAGCACCAGAGCGAGATTCTCGAGGCGCTGGAGAAGATCAACCGCGACCGCTCAACCTTCTCAAAAGCGATTGAGCGCCTGGAACGCCAGGTAGAGGAGTTGAGACTGGAAGTGGAGTCCATCAAGAATCAGCTTCGCCACTCGTAGCGCACCGCAGGGTGCTCCAGAAGACAGGAGAGAGTGGAGGACATGCTTCTCGACGAAAAATACGATCCAGACACCGGCATTCGCACCCAGAGCATGATGCTGAACATGGGTCCTTCCCATCCGGCCATGCACGGGGTGATTCGCATCATTCTGGAGCTGGATGGGGAGACGGTGGTCAACTCGGACGTGGAGATTGGCTACCTGCACCGGGCCTTTGAGAAGGAGGCCGAGACGGTCCGCTGGAATCAGGTGTTCCCGTACACGGACCGGCTGAACTACGTCTCGCCCGTCATCAACAACGTGGCTTACGCGCTGGCGGTGGAAAAGCTGCTTGGCATCGACGTGCCGGAGCGCGCCAAGTACATCCGCGTGATCATGAGCGAGATCTCGCGAATTTTCGACCACCTCACCTGCCTCGGCCCGATGGCCATGGAAATGGGCGCCATGACGGTGTTCCTGTACTGCATGAAAGCTCGTGAGTGGCTGCAGGAGCTGATCGAGGACGTCACGGGCGCTCGGCTCACTGTTTCGTACCTGCGCGTGGGCGGTTTGAAATCCGACTTGCCAGAGGGTTTCGAAGAGAAAGCTCTGGATGCCCTGCGGCGTGCGGAGGAGGTCATCGACGAGATCAACAGGTTGCTGACCCGCAACCGGATTTTCTACGACCGTACCAAACACGTGGGCGTGATCTCGCAGGAAGAAGCGATTTCTTACGGTTTTACCGGGCCGTTGCTGCGTGCGACGGGCATTGAGTACGACGTGCGGAAAGCGCATCCGTACCTGGTCTACGACCGGATGGAGTTTGAGGTGCCCAGCGGCGCCAACGGCGACACCTACGACCGCTGGCTGGTGCGCATCGAGGAAATGCGCCAGAGCATTCGAATCATTCGTCAGGCCATCGACCAGATGCCGGAGGGGCCGACGCACATCAAGGATGCTCCCGAGCTGGTGCCGGGCTGGCTGATGGTGGACAAAGCCAAGGCGGGTGAGACGGAAGACGTGGCTCGCCTGAAGGTGGAAGCCGACCCGACGCTGGACGGCAGCCAGAAGGATTTCGCTCCGTACATCAAGGCGGATGATCGACGTGTGGTGTTGCCGCCGAAAGAGGAGACGTACGGCAACATCGAAGGCCTGATGAATCACTTCATGCTGATCATGCACGGCCACGGCATCCGGCCGCCGCTCGGAGAAACCTACATGGCGGTGGAGTCGCCCAACGGCGAGCTCGGTTTCTACATCGTCAGCGACGGCACAGATCGCGCGTACAGGGTGCGTGTTCGCCCGCCGTGCTTCTACCTGATGCAGGCTCTCCCGCGCCTCATTCAGGGTCACATGGTGGCAGACGTCATTCCGATCTTCGGCTCGATTAACATGATCGCAGGGGAGCAGGATCGATGAGCGTGGAATTCAGCGAGAAGGCTCTCGAACAACTTCGCGAGCTGCTGGGTCACTACCCCGACCGGCAGGCGGCGGTCATCCCGGCGCTGCACCTGGCCCAGGAGGAGTTCGGCTACATCACGCAGGAAGTCGAGGACTACGTCGCCAAGCTGCTCGAGATTCCGGCCACGGACGTGCACCAGGTCTTTACGTTCTACACCATGTTTCGCGACCGCCCGGTCGGGAAGTACCACATCAAGGTTTGCGAGAGTGTGGCCTGCCACATCATGGGCTCCACCAACGTGCTCGACTACCTTCGCAAGAAGCTCGGCATCGACGTGGGCCAGACAACGCCGGACGGGCGTTTCACGCTGACCACAGTGGAGTGTTTGGGCGCCTGCGAAATGGCCCCGATGATGCAGGTGAACGACGACTTCTACGGTCCTCTGGACGAAAAGAAGCTGGACGAGATCCTCGAAAGCCTGGAATGACACCATGCCACAAGTCAAGGTTCTGACAGAGTTTTTCGACGTGCCGGATTCCCACAAGATTGACGTGTGGGAGAAACACGGTGGCTACCAGGCCATCCGCAAGGTGCTGAAATCGATGACTCCGGACGAGGTCATCGAAGAGGTGAAGCGTTCCAAATTGCGGGGCCTGGGCGGCGCTGGCTTTCCCACGGGCGTCAAGTGGGGCTTTGTGCCGAAGGACTCCGAGAAGCCCAAGTACCTGGTGGTGAACGCGGACGAGGGCGAGCCGGGCACGTTCAAAGACCGCCACGTGATCATGAACATTCCCCACTCGCTCCTGGAAGGCATGATGATCGCGTCGTACGCGATCGGCGCGCACGTGGCGTACATTTACATTCGCGGCGAGTACGTGCACCCGGCGCGGCGCCTGGAAGAGGCCATCGCCGAGGCGAAGGCGAAGGGTTACTTAGGCAAAGGTATCTTCGGGACCGATTACGACCTGGAGGTTTACATTCACCGCGGCGCCGGCGCCTACATCTGCGGCGAGGAGACCGCCCTCCTGAATTCTCTGGAAGGAAAGAAGGGCTGGCCGAGACTGAAGCCACCGTTCCCGGCGACCGTGGGAGCGTTCCAGAGCCCGACGGTGGTCAACAACGTTGAGACGCTCTCCTACGTGCCCCACATCATCGCCAGGGGTGCGGACTGGTTCGCGTCGCTTTCCGAGGGCACGGAGCGCTGCGGCGGTACCCGCATCTTCTCCGTGAGTGGTCACGTGAAGCGGCCTGGCGTGTACGAAGCGCCTCTGCACACTACGCTGAGGGAAATTGTTTACGACTTCGCGGGCGGCATCCGCGGGGACAAGAAGTTGAAAGCGGTGATCCCGGGCGGAAGCTCGTGCCCGGTGCTGAAGGCCGACGAAATCGATGTGCGGATGTGCTTCGATGACCTGGCCAAGGCGGGCACGATGGCCGGTTCCGGCGGCGTGATCGTGATGGACGAAGACACGTGCATGTTCGACACGCTCAGGAACATCATTCATTTCTACGCGCACGAATCCTGCGGACAGTGCACACCCTGCCGGCAGGGAACGGGCTGGCTCGTGCGGATTTTCGACCGAATCGCCGAAGGCCGCGGCATGCCCGGCGACGTGGACAACATTCTGGAAATCGCTCAGAACATCATGGGGCGCACGATTTGTCCTCTCGGCGACGCGGCAGCCATGCCGGTGATCAGCTTCGTGACCAAATTCCGTGAGGAGTTCGAGTACCACGTGCGCGAGGGGCGTTGCGATCTGGAAGACCGGAAGCAGCGTGTGGCCATGGCCAGTTGAATGCCAGAGCACCGGAAGAGACAGTAGCTTGACCTTGATCGGATCAGGGAGAGAGCAGAAGCCATGCCGACACTGAAAATAGATGGCAAGGAAGTCTGGGTGGAGCCGGGCACGAACGTGCTGGAAGCTGCCAAGAAGTTGGGCATCGAAATTCCGCACTACTGCTACCATCCGGCGTTGAAGGTGGCCGGAAGCTGCCGGATGTGCCTCGTGGAGATCGAGGGGATGCCCAAACTCCAGATTTCCTGCCACACCAAAGCCGCCGACGGGATGGTGGTGTGGACGAACACCGAGAAGGTTCGGAAAGCGCGGCAGGCGGTGCTCGAGTTTCTGCTTGTCGATCACCCGCTGGACTGCCCGGTGTGCGACCAGGCTGGCGAGTGTTACCTTCAGATTTACTACATGGAGCACGGGCTGTACAAAAGCCGGCTCCGCGAAAACAAGATCAAGAAGGAAAAAGCCAAGCCCATCGGCAAGCACATCATTCTGGATCAGGAACGTTGCATCCTGTGTTCGCGCTGCGTGCGTTTCACCCGCGAAGTTACGAAGACATTCGAGCTTGGCATTTTCAACCGCGGCAACCGTTCGGTGGTGGACCTCTACCCGGGCATCAGTGAGCTGCAGAACCGCTACCAGGGAAACCTGGCCGACATCTGTCCCGTCGGTGCGTTGACCGACCGCAACTTTCGCTTCCAGACGCGCGTCTGGTACCTGCAGCAGGCCAAGTCGATCTGTCCCGGCTGCAGTCGGGGTTGCAACATCGAGGTGGATTACAACATCAGCCGCGAGTACAAGGCGGGTGGCCGCAGGATTCCGCGCATTCGGCCGCGGCACAACCCGAAGGTGAACGGCTACTGGATGTGCGACGACGGCCGCTACGGGTACAAGTACGTGGATGCCCTGGATCGGATTCTGTTGCCGCGGCGTCTGGACGAGGGTGAGCCAGTGGAGCTGTCGTGGCCGGCGGCGTACACGATGGCGGCCGACCTGCTCTCTGAAGCGACGAAGGAGGGAGCGGACAAAGTCGGTGTTTTGCTGTCGGCGAAAATGACCAACGAGGAATTGTTTGCGGCCCGAAAGTTGTTCTCTTCGTTGGGTGTGTCGCGGATCGGGTTCAGGGTCGAGCCAAAGGAGCCAGGCTACGAAGACGACCTGCTGATCAAAGCGGACAAGAACCCGAACACGAAGGGTGCGGAGCTGCTGGAGCTGGGGCTTGGTGCTGGCAAGTCCGACGTGTCGGCGCTTCTGGACGCGGCCGAAGCTGGCGAAGTGGACACGGTTGTGATCTTCAACGAGGACCTGAGCAAGTCCAGCGAAGCCGAACGCGCGGAGGCCGTGCTGCCGAAGCTGGGCCGCGTGATCTACGTGGGAACCAACTGGAACGCCACGGCTGCGAAGGCCGACCTGGTGCTGCCCATGGCCACATTCGTGGAGCAGGAAGGCACGTTCACAAACTTCGAAGGACGGGTGCAGCGCTTTTGGAAAGCCGTGGAGCCCCTTGGCGAGTCGCGCACGGGCCTGAGCATTTTGGCTGGTCTGGCCACGGCTCTGGGCCTCGAACCTGTTTCGGAGAATGCCGAGGAGGTTTTTGCGGAACTCGCGGAACAGGTGCCGGCGTTTTTTCGGGGCTCAGCTACGAGGAACTTGGTGAGCACGGGAAACTGGTTGCGAGCACGGCTGGGCAGACGGTAGAAGCGGAGTGAACGCGGCAAACCAGCAAGACTTTGAACAGGCTGCTTGAACGGGAGACGGTACGGTCATGGCTCTCGACATCTTGATCGTTTTTCTGAAAGCGGTGTTCATCGTGCTGACGGTGCTGACCTTCGGCGCCATCCTCACCTGGGTGGAGCGGAAACAGTCAGCAGTGATGCAGGACCGCATCGGCGCTAACCGGGCCCAGATTCTGGGACTCCGCATGATCGGGCTCTTTCACATCCTGAGCGACGCCATCAAGATGTTCACGAAAGAGGAATTCACGCCCGAGCGCGCCGACAAATTCATTCACATGCTGGCGCCGATGCTGAGCCTGTTTTTTGCGCTGGTTACCTTTACGGCCATCCCGTTTGGCAACGTGTTGCGCCTCGGCGGCAAGGAAATCAACCTGCAGGTAGCGGGGCTCAACGCTTCCGTTCTGTTCGTGTTTGCCATCGTTTCTTTGGGCGTGTACGGCGTTGTGCTGGGCGGCTGGGCTTCGGAGAACAACTACTCGTTTCTCGGCGGCCTGCGGGCCTCCGCCCAGATGATTTCCTACGAAGTGACCATCGGCGTGGCCATCATCGGTGCGCTGTTGATCTACAACACGCTGGACCTGCAGGAGATGGTTCGCTACCAGGGGCACATGTACCTGGGCTGGATCCCGCGCTGGGGCATTGTGTTGCAACCGCTCGGCTTCCTGCTTTTCCTGGTGGCGGGAATTGCCGAGACCAAACGCGTGCCCTTCGACTTGCCCGAGGGCGAATCGGAGATCGTCGGGTACTGGGTTGAGTACTCCAGCATGCGCTGGGGCATGTACATGTTCACCGACTTCATCGAGATGGTTCTGCTTGCCGCCATGACGACCACGCTGTTCCTCGGCGGCTGGCAGATTCCGTGGCTCGCCGCGGACGGCTTCCACTTCCCTTGGGGCATGGCCATCGGTTTGCCGCACGTGGTTGTGGCGTTGTTGCAGGTCGGTGCGTTCTTCCTCAAGGTTGTGTTCCTCCTCTGGTTCCAAATGTTGATTCGGTGGACGCTGCCGAGAGTGCGCTACGACCAGTTGATGCGGATCGGCTGGCGCTACCTGTTGCCGCTGTCGCTGGCGAATGTCGTGGTTACTGCTGCGGTTCTCCTGCTAATCGGGTAAGGGACGATGCGGATACCACAGTCTGAGAAAGAGCTGACGTTCTGGGAGAGGATCTACTTCCCCGAGGTTTTCCGGGGACTGGCCATTACGGCCAAGCACTTTGTGGTCAACATGATCCGGCACACGCTGCGGCTGCTCGGGTTCAAGAACGTTCCGAAGGGCGCTGTGACGTACCAGTACCCGGAGGAGATTCGGCCGATTTCGACCCGGCTGCGCACCATGCACCGGCTGGCCAGGCGGGCTGACGGCAGCCCGCGGTGTGTGGCCTGCATGATGTGCGAGACCGTGTGTCCGGCGAGCTGCATCTACATTGTGGCTGGTGAACATCCGGACCCCAACATCGAGAAGGTGCCGATTCGGTTCGACATCGATCTGGGGAAATGCATTTTCTGCGGCTACTGCGTGGAAGCCTGTCCGGAAGACGCCATTCGCATGGACACGGGAATCTACAATTTTGCGGCTTACACGCGCGAGGGCATGGTGCTGACGCTGGAGGAGCTGCTGGCGCACGAGCCAGCGCCGTACGTGAGCGTGCCGACGCAGGACAAGGCGCCGGATCCCGGGCCTCTGGCCAAGAGCCAGCCTGTTTCGGCGCCAGCCAGCGCCTGAAGCAACTGGTAGTTGTGGTCCGTCAAAATCGAATTCAGAATTGCACAGCCAAAGCCCGCGTTTGCGGGTTTTGCTTTCCTGGGATGAACTGAGGGAGGCGGCCGGCGGCGGCCGATTCGAGAAAGCGAGGAAATGGAGTACCAGATTCTTGACCACGGATTTGTTCGGCTTGTGGATTTCATGGGCGGCGACCAGGCAGTGGTTCAGGCTGCACGGGTTTCCACTGGCCAGGGCAGTAAGGGCGAGGAACGCGACCGACAACTGATCGATTACCTGCTGCGTCACAGGCACGAGACGCCGTTCGAGCACGCGGTTTTCAAGTTTCACGTTCGGTGTCCCATCTTCGTGGCGCGACAGTGGTTTCGACACCGAATCGCGAGCTACAATGAGATTTCCGGCCGCTACACGACTCTGAAGTACGAGTTTTACGTGCCGGCAAAGCTGCGCCGGCAGATTTCCAGGGACTACAAGTACGAAGAGCTTCCGGAAGACGTTTCGGCGGACCTGATCGAGAAGATTTCGCAGGCGTACGACGCGAACTACCGTCTTTACAACGAGCTTCTCGAGGCCGGCGTCGCGCGGGAACTGGCGCGAATCGTCCTCCCACTGGCGCTGTACACCGAGTTCTACTGGACGATCAACGCGCGAGCGCTGATGAATTTCCTCAGCCTTCGTGCGGAAGCACACGCGCAATTCGAGATTCGCCAGTACGCGGAGGCGATCATGGAGATCTTCAAAACGAAGATGCCGTGGACGCACGAGGCCTTCATGAAGTACTGGTTCAAACCGATTGTGTGAAGGTAGGGATGACCACCGAGGAGTTGCGGGATGAGAGTTGACGTTGTGATGCCTCAAATGGGCGAGAGCGTGGTGGAAGGCACGCTCGTGAAGTGGCACAAGAAGGTGGGGGACCGCGTCAAGAAGGACGAGCTGCTGTACGAGATCTCGACCGACAAAGTGGACTCAGAGATCGAGGCCCCGGCCGACGGCGTTCTGGTGGAAATTCTTGTGCCGGAGGGCGAGACCGTGCCGGTCGGTACGAAACTGGCCGTGATCGAGACGGAAGCCGAGAAAGCGGAAACGGCGGCCGCTGAGCAGGGCGAACGCACGGAGGAAACTGCACCAGCCCAGGGCAAGGCCGCTGCGGTCGAAACGGCAGCAGCAGTCCAAACGAAGGGTCCGACTGCCGAGCGTACCGGCCAGGCGGAGGCCGCGAGAGCGACCAAGAAGTCGACCCGGTTCTACTCGCCGCTGGTTCGCTCGATCGCGAAGCAGGAGGGAATCAGCGAGGAAGAGCTCGAGCAGATTCCGGGCACAGGAGCTGGTGGGCGGGTGACGAAGAAGGACATCCTCGCTTACGTTGCGGCAAGGAAGGCGGGCAAGACGCCAGTGCAAAAGCCCCAGGCTGCCCCGGAACCTGCCAGGCCAGCGGAGCCAGCTGCCCCGCCGCGGCCGGCAGCAGCACCTCCCGGCGAAGATGTGGTTGTCGAGCCCATGACGCACATTCGCAAGAAAATCGCCGAGCACATGGTGCTGGCCAAGCGCACCGCAGCGCACGTCACTTCCGTTGCAGAGGCGGACGTGACGGAGCTGGTGCGTTTTCGCGAGTCGGCGAAAGACGAGTTTCTGCGTAAAATCGGTGTGCGGCTTACGTACACGTCTTTCTTCGTCGAGGCTGCTGCGAAAGCCCTGCGCGAGTTTCCGTACCTTAACGCTTCAATTGACGGCGACAACATTCTCCTGAAGCGGCGGATTAACATCGGCGTCGCCGTGGCCGTGGACGAAGGGCTAATCGTGCCGGTCATCCGGGACGCGGACACCCTGAACCTGGTTGGGATCGCGCGTGCGCTTCATGACCTCAGTTCCCGTGCGCGGTCGAAGAAACTGTCGCCGGATGACGTGCAGGGTGGTACGTTCTCGATCACGAACATCGGCACATTTGGGAACCTCTTCGGCACGCCGGTCATTCCAATGCCCCAGGTCGGCATTCTGGGTACCGGCGCGATTAAGAAGCGTCCGGTAGTGGTCGAGGGCGACGCCATCGCCATTCGTCACATGATGTACATCAGCCTGACGTACGACCATCGCCTGATCGACGGACTCTACGCCGGGCGTTTCCTC
>JAADFT010000020.1 GCA_013152765.1 Calditrichota bacterium
GTCTGCGTCGGCGCTGCTTCAGACGAAATCTGGGGAAACAAAACGGGCAGACAATTCGAGGCAGGCTACTCCCCCGAGGGTCCGTGAGAAAAGACAGGATGGCTCTCCGTTTGAGAAGCTCTCAAAAAACGACGGCGGAGACAGGGCCACAAACAGACCCTTGTCTGCTACGTTGGGCGCCTGTCTCAATCGTTTACGTCCCCACAAGTGGTTCCGTTGCAGCCCAGACGGGCACTACCGGCCCAAGGTGCCCAGGTGTACTTCGGTCATTCCAGCAGAAGTGCGCGACTTCACGGTCCCACGATGTGCACATTGAGCGGCGGGCTCGGTGGCTGGCGGTCCTCTTCCGGAGCTCTGGAACCCGGAGCCGTGTAAGTCCAGGACGGATCGCCGACGGGCTGGTCGTTCCGCGCGTTTACCGGCCAGACGCCGCTGACGTGCAGGGTGTAGCGCTGTCCGGGCTCGTGCCGTTCCGTGGTCAGCTCGACGAAGCGCGGGTTGTCCAGGCGCTGCGCCGTCAGCACCGTGATTTGTGGCTCGATCCGGTAGTTGTGGGCATCTTCAGCCGTGGTTTTGTCGACGTTCAGGTTGAACTCCACTCTCAAGTGCGTCAGATCTACCGGCTGCAACGAAAGAATCTCCAGCGGCACCGCCGGAGCTGGCGTGTCGACGACAAGCTGCGAGGTTTCCCGGCTCAGGTTGCCGCTCTTGTCCATGGCCAGGACCGTGTAACGGTAGCGCATTCCTCCGAAGAGGTTGTCGTCGCGGTAGGTAGGCTGGTCCGTAGTGCCCACCACGACGCCGTCTCGCTTCACCAGGTACCGAACAGCTTCGTCGCCGTCCGAGGCAGGAGGCCCTGGCAGCCACACGAGCACGACGTGATCTTCGGCAACCTCGGACGCCTGCAACTGCGTGGGTGGTTCCGGCGGCACAAGGTCCAGCGCGTCCGCGTCTTCCCAGAATTGCCACGCGTTGAAGTCGTAGACAGCCCGCCTGCCGTGTTTGGAAAGCACCATCACGTTGTCGCGCCAGCTAATCAAATGGTTACCAGCGTAGTCGACGGTTTCCATCCGCTTGAACGGGAAGTGCCAAACTCGCTCTCCTCCTTTCAGTCCACCCTGACCGTCGTTCTCGATTACTTCGCCTTTGCTGGTCACGATCCTTTGCAACGACAGGTGCGTGTTCGCCCGCACTGCGCGCTTGAATTCATCCCAGGAGTTGTAGTCAACACCCTCCAGATCCACTTCTACGCCCGCGCCAATGGCAATCATGACTTTGCCCTTTTTCAGGAAACGCCAGCCACCGCTCTGCTCGTCGCGGTCGAAGTGGTCACGCGGACTCAAAATGTAGGTCGTCGATCCCTCGGAAGCCACCACGTTACGGTACTGAAAGAACATGCCTCCGGCTTCCCAGTTCATGTTGGTTTCCTGGAGGTTGATGCCGTGGCGACCAACGAAGATGACAATCGGCACCTCGCCGTTCTGGGGATCGGGCGCCACATTCAGCTGCCACCCCTTCGTCGCGCAGCCACCACCCAGGTTGAAGTATTTCGTGACGTAAGTAAGCTTCCCTTTGCCCGGCTCGTGCAGCATCGGGTTGTACTCCATGTGGATGTGCCAGTAGTCGTCGGGCTCGTCGCTCAGATCAACTAAATCCTGAATGATGTCCGGGGTTCGGTACGGCGAAACGAGAGCGTCGCGGGAGGGAAACACAGGGCGCATCCGGTTCTTGAAGCCGAAAAACAGGAACTCGCTGGAGCTCCTCTGCTCGCCCATGGGACAACTTGCCCGGCCCTGCGCACCGCCGTGCTGGTCGGCGCTGTAGTCCATGAAGTAGTCGAGCAACCAGAAATCCAGCATCATCCGGGCACGGGTCTTCATGTCCGGGTCTTCGGCGAAATCCGACAGCACATTCAGTGCGGTCAGAAACGGATGCGTGTACCAGTTGGAGTCGAACTCACGGTAGTCCGGCGAGCTGTACTCCTTGGTACGCACCCAACTGTCGAAACGCCGCATCAGCCAGTCACGGGTGAACTGGAGTACGTTGTACCGCCCACCGCGCTTGTAGGTGTGACCGTTGTAGGTAAAGTCATCCCAGAAAGCACCCATGTACTCGCCGGAAGGACGGGTCCAGGTGCCGTCAGGTTGCTTGACTCCGTAGACAAACTCGGCATCCGGGTCAAAGTGTTCGCAGTAGAGGTAGGTGCCAGCCACAGCGCAAATCTTCTGGTTCGGGTTACCCGCAATCAAGAACCCCGAGTCGTCGATGTGCTGCTTCTTGAACTCGCGGATGAGGAGGTCGTAGTCGTCGCTGCTGATTTTGTCCGGGTACTGGAGCAACACGCGGAGGGCAAGCACGTTGTCGAGATGCACGGAGTAGAAAAATCCCACCGTGGCGTCGTCGTAGCCGTTTACCCCCGAATCCTTGATCACGTTCTTGGCGCCGTACACCATGGCGCGAATAATCGTGTGTACCCAGTCCGGGTGAATACCAAGCTCAAGGTAGCCCCACAGCCCGTTGCGCTGGAGCTGGTAGACGCCGTTCCGGCAGTCCTGGAAGTACTGTTGCTGACGTTCCTCGAAGGTGAGCGGTGTTTGGCCAAACACAATCCTGGCGAACACAGAGACGACGAGCGCTGCGCAAAGAATCCCGATCCTCCTGATTGCCACAGGGATCAACCTCCTTTCGCGGTCCTGTACCTTGCGTCCGGATTGGAGGCCCCGACTTCCCGTTGTCCCGTACTGCGTTGCCGCTTGTCCCTGCACGTCACCTCCCAGTTGCCGTTCTCCTCTTTCGGAAGCGTCATTCCAACGCGTAATTGCTCCCCGCGTGCAAGCCTGTGGTCCGGCTTCGACCTGAGTGACTTCAAAAACTGTGCTAACGACAGCCGAAGTCCGTGCTCGAATTTTGTGATCTGGAGAACATCTTGGCGCACAGAAGTGGAACCACATGCGACATTTGACGTGAAAGTGTTTGAGATTAGGGGAAATCCTGAAAAGGCAGGGGGGTCCGATGGACCACTCAATTTCCGCAGAATCTGAGTGTTGGCTGTACAACATCATTTGGAGGTGTGAGATGAAGTCGTCTCACACGTCCGGCTTCTCGTAGGGGTAGCGAACAGCACATCCAGCACGACTGCACAGCCCACGATTCTCTACCTCGATTCCGCATCCGGACCACGTGTCGCAAGTGTCACCCCTACTCCCGTTGCATTTTGGCGTTTTGCCTGGCGGGGAACCAGGTTCATCGCACGTGGGGAAAGGGGTTGGACATTTCAGTCGAACGTCCGAACACGAGTTCGCGCAGAACAGATCCGCTACCTCCAGTGCCACGCTGCCGTTTGGCAGATTGAGGAAGGGCGGGGTCAACCGGGGTTAACCTAACACGGAGGTAAAGCCATGAGACGTTCGCTTCTGGTAGCTCTGACCGTCGCCGGAGTTTCTCTCGGCCTCCTGGCGGGAGCAGAGGCACAGACGTTTTCCAAAGTCAATGTGCCTGGCTTCGGTGACCCAAAAAACAAGTACGCACTCTCGATGCTGAACTTCGACGGCCGGGTGTACGTCGGCACGCTCAACGCCTCTTTTGCCCTCACACCGGACCAGCTCGACACCGTGCTGCAGCAGTACGGGGAACTCGTCGGGCGTGGCCACAACACCGTGGAAATCTTCCTCGACTCCATCCGCGTCGACGGCAAACCCCTGTGGGACTACATTGTGACCGACGGTGCCGAAATCTGGGAAAAGGACGGCGGCACCTGGACAAAGGTCCTCGACATGGGCGACGAGCTCGCCACATTGCCGAACATTGGCATCCGCAGCCTGGTGCAGTACGACACCCTGCTGGTGGCGGGCACGCTCACCAAGGGCCAGGCGCAAATCTGGACCAGCCCCGACGGCCACAACTGGTCCCTGTTCCACACGTTGCCGGGCGCGAACTTCTCCGTGTGGAGCATGGCCGTGTGGGAAGGCAAGCTCTACGTCGGTACAGCGAACCGTGACGGTGCACAGGTGTGGTCCTACGACGACGTCGACGGCTGGGTGCAGGTGCACGATTTTGCCGGAACGCCCAATTTCGCGGTCAGCGCCATGGCCGTTTACCGCGACGAGTTGTACTTCGGCACGATGAACGCCATGACTGGCTTCGAGGTCTGGAAAATCGACGACCATCACAACGTCACCAACGTTCTGAGCGGTGGCGTCGAAGACGAACGGCATCTGGGCGTGTACTCCCTGTACCCGTACCGGGACGAGCTTTACTTGGGCACGGTCAGCGCGTACGAGGGTTTCGCCCTCTTGCGCTACAACCCGTGGAACGGCTGGCGCAAGGTCGACGGCAACGGTCTGGGTGACCGTTCCAACGCGATCGCCTCGTCGATGACCGAGTACTGCGGACGGCTGTTCTTGGGCACCTTCAACACCGGCCTCTGGGAAGCCGACACGCTCGCCTTGCCTCCGCTCGACCAGGGTGGCCAGCTCTGGAAGTCGGACAACGGCACCGTCTGGGATCAGGTGGAGGCCAACGGCTTTGGCGATTCGCTGAACACCGGCATGGAGAGCATGACGGTCGCGAACCAGCGACTGTACGTGGGCACGGCTTCTAACCTCTTCCTCGGTCCAGGCACCGAAATCTGGGCGTCCGAAGAAGGTGCGCTGCCCGTCGCCAAATTCAACTCGGACAAAAACGTCGGTTACCCGCCGCTCGACGTCCAGTACGCCGACGAGTCCACTGGCAGACCCACCTGGTGGCACTGGTGGCTCGGCGATCGCACGGAGACGGACCAGCGGGCTCCCCTGCACCGCTACTGGAAGCATGGCACCAAGGACGTCTCTCTTGCCGTCGGCAACTCCTGCGGCACAGACACAACCACGGTCGAGAACTTCATCGACGTGTACGGGCCCTGCTCTGGCTACGCCGAGCTGGTCCTGATCGACTCCAGCGCCTCGTTCGAGGACGAAAACTGGAGCAACGCCATCGACGGCGACACCTACGGCTGGGACGGCACGGTGACCACAGACGACTCGCCGCCCTGGGCCATTTTCGCTTTCAAAGACACGTCGGTGCAGATGATCAAAGCCATTCGTTTGCTCACCGACACTCACGTTGACCCGAAGTACCGCAACCGGCTGGTCACCAAGTTCCACGTGGACGTGTCCACCACCGGACTGGACAGCTCTGACTTCACGACGATCCTCTCGGCCACCCGAAACACGGGAGACTGGGTGACTTACGAGATCGATCCCCCGGTCGAGGCCAAGTACGTTCGTTTAGTTCTGGATGAGCCGAGCTCTGGCTGGCGCCAGATCGGTGAGTTCGAGGTGCGGATCGTGCGGCCCTGCATCAGCGAACTGCAGAGCACGATCCAGGCTACCACTCCTCACCTGGCAGACGGGGTCGACTCGTCGATCGTGACCATCACCCTGGTCGACACAGCTGGTAATCCGGTCACTGGCGTTCCGCCGGAAGACTTCCACCTCTTCTGCCTGTGGGAGAACGACGGCGAGTTTGGCACCGTGGCCGAAACCGATTCCCCCGGCGTTTACCAGACCACGCTGCGCACAACCCACGCGGGCACGAAGACCCTGCGCGCAGTCGTCTGGGGAGCCGTAATTCAAACCACAACTCCAGGCGTCTTGACTCCGTGCGAAGTCGAGTTCCTGGAGCCCTACTCCGTGGAAATGCCGTTGACGCTGGTCGAGAGCTCTGAGGCCTGGCCCGGTGAAGGTTGGGACAACCTGATCGACGGTGACGTCAGCGGCTGGGACGGCACGGTGACAGCCATGGGCGATCCGTGCTACGCCGTGCTGGCGTTTGCAGATGGCGGTGTGCACTACCTGGCTGACCTCCAGCTGAAGACCGACACCGGCGTTGGCTACGAGAAACGCTGGGTTCGTCGCTTCCACCTGGACGTGTCGGCTACGGGCACAGACTCGGCCGACTTCAAGACGGTCTTCAGCGGCAGCCTCCCGACTGGAGACTGGCACAAGTTCAATCTGCCCGCAGTGCCAGCCCGTTACGTCAGGCTGGTAATCGACATGCCGAGAACCGGCTTCCGTCAGTTGGCTGAAATGAAACTGCGGGTTCTGACCAAGGTGCAGCCGCTGCCCGAGGCTCCGATCCGCCTGATCGCCAGCAGCGAAGCCTGGCCCGGCGAAGGCTGGGACAACGCCATCGACGGCGACACCGAGGGCTGGGACGGCACGGTGACGGCCATGGGCGACCCGCCGTGGGCCATCTTCGGCTTCGGCGACGGCGTGACCAAGACCATCGACAAGGTCGGTTTGCTGACTGACACCGGCGTCGGCTACGAAAGCCGCTGGGTCACCAAGTTCGAGATCCAGGTGTCGACAACCGACACAACCGACTCGGCTTTCACGACGGTCCTGGTGGCGACCAAACGCGAGGCCGCGAACGAGATGGAGTACTTCCAGTTCAGCGAGCCGGTGCAGGCCAAGTACGTCAAGCTGATCCTGCTCGAACCTTCCAGCGGCTTCCGCCAGATTGGGGAGTTCGAGGTCCACGAGGTCATTCCGGGTGAGCCGATCCTGGCCGAGAAGAAAGCGGGCGAATTCGACACCGGTTTGCCGACAACGTTCGACGTTGGCCGCGCTTACCCGAACCCGTTCAACCCGGAGACGCAGATTCCTTACCAGCTGCCCGAGAAGTCGCATGTGCGCATCACCATCTTCAACGCGCTGGGTCAGCAGGTGGCCACGCTGGTCGACGCTGACGTCCCGGCTGGCTATCACAGCGTGCGCTGGAACGGTCGCGACGCCCTCGGGCAGGTAGTGCCCAGCGGCGTGTACCTCTACCGCTTCGAAGCCGGCAACGTCGTGAAAGTCGGGCGACTGTTGTTGCTCAAGTAAGCAGCCTGGTTGCAACACTCGCAAAGGGGAGCGTCCGTCAGACGGGCGCTCCCCTTTTGTTTTGCTCTGCCGTCCTGACGACCGGGTCGCCACGCGAATGCAGCCTGTCATCCCTTCTTCGGAGGCGCAGGAGAAGCACCAGAAACGCCCTGCCCGCTTTAGCCCGGTTGTCCCTGCACTCTGCTCCCGGTACGCGGCCGACGGTCAAGAAGCCCTCGTTAAGCAGCCCCAGGATCACGGCTGCCTGTCGCCGCCTGGTTCGTGCTCCGTCAGGGTGAGTGACTCGTCCCGCCCTTGCTTTTCTCCGCTGCAAACCGTAAACTCAGCCGGCAAAGAAAGCCGTCCACACCCGCTGTGAAACTGCGTTGACAAGGAGGTTGGCTGTGTACCGCTGGGGTCGGTGGTTCGTCATTCTTGCGGTCGTTTTTCTGACGGTGGCGGTGGTCGCTTCGGCCCAGGAAGTCCCACTGACCGTGCCGGAGAGAACACACTACCGCCAGACGTCCCGGTTGGCCGACGTGGAGACATTCCTGGCGGCGCTTCAACGCCGTAGCAGCGAGCTTCAGCTCGTTCCCATCGCTACCAGCACCGAAGGCCGCCCGGTGTGGCTGGTCATTCTTGGGAACCCCTTGCCCATCTCGCCAGCCGATGCCCTGTCCTCGGGGAAGCTCGTGGTGTACATCGAGGCAAACATCCACGCCGGCGAAGTTGAGGGCAAGGAAGCGCTGCAAATGTTGGCGCGCGACATTCTGCTTGGCCCGCTTCACCACCTGCTACAGCACCAGATTCTGCTTTTCGTGCCGGTCCTGAATCCAGATGGGAACGAGAAAATCAGTCCTGCTCACCGGCGCAACCAGGTTGGACCCGAAGGCGGTGTGGGGCTGCGCACCAACGGTCAGGGTCTCGATCTGAACCGCGACTTCGTCAAACTGGAGAGCCCGGAGATTCGGGCGGTCATTGAAGTCCTCAACCGCTGGGACCCAGCACTTTTCGTCGACGTTCACACCACGAACGGCTCCTACCACCGTCACGTGGTGACTTACTCGATTCCGCACAATCCGAACACCGACCCCGAGGTCACCCGGTACCTTCGCACTTCGCTTCTCCCCTGGGTTGCCAAGCAAATGGCCGAACGTTACCGCAACCCGATCATCCCGTACGGCAACTTCCGCAACCGAGCGGTTCCGGACAGCGGCTGGTCCACCTTCGGCCCCGAGGCGCGCTACGGAACCAACTACGTGGGTCTGAGGAATCGATTCTCGATCCTGGTCGAGAACTACGCTTACGCCCCGTTCGAAAAGCGCGTAAGAGGGTGCTACCAGTTTCTTCGTACGCTGCTGGAGTACACGAACGCACACAGCAACGAAATCCGGCGCCTGCTGCAACAGGTCGACCGCCGGACGGCGGAGAAGTCCGTTGGGCGCAGTTTCGGCCTCCGCTTCCGCGCCGAGGCGTTTCCGGAACCGTTCACGCTGCTAAGCTACGTTTTCCAAGTCGACACAGCGGGCGGCCGGCGGCGCGTCCACAAGACCGACACTCCGCACACCTACCAGCTTCGCTTCTACGGTCGCTTTGTCGCAACGGACTCTGTCGCGTTGCCTTACGCCTACCTGCTCGACAGGCGTTTTCCCCGAGCGGCAGCCCTGCTGGCTGAACACGGCATTCCAGTCCACGTGTTGCGCGACAGCTTGCGAATTCGGGTCAGCCAGTTCCACTACACGCGGGTCCAGACGCCAGCCCTGCCATTTCAAGGACACTGGCTTTTGAGCGTCGAAGGCAAAGAGGACACTCTGGACATGACGTTTCCGGCGGGCACGTACGTGGTCCCCCTGAACCACCGACTGGCTCCGCTGGCCGCCTGGCTTCTGGAGCCACGCAGTCCGGATGGTCTGCTGGTGTGGAATTTCTTCGACCGGTCTTTGCGGGCGAGCGAGTGGAGTCGGAAACTCGGAGTGTACCCCGTGGTCAAAGCTCTACAGCCCGTCGTTGCCCCGCAGGCGCGTCTCAGGGGCTCGCCACCGTCTCTCCCTCCCGGCCCTGTTGAAAGTAAACCTGCTCCCTGAGCCGTTCAACGCGCGCCTTCGCGTACGCGAGTGCTTCCGGCGAGAGTCCGCCGTAGCGCAGGGCTTTTTGAAAAGCCCGGAGCGCCGGCCGCTTGTCCCGGTAGCTACGGTCGTAGGTCGTTGCCAGAGCGTAGTACACTGCTCCCTTGTGTGCTCCGTGTTCCAGCGCTTTCCGGAACAGAGTGACCGCCCTCTGCGTGTCGCCCAGCCGCGCAGCGCAGTCGCCAAGCTGGAAGTACAACTCACCCAGGTAATCCGGTAGCGACAACTGCAGAGCCGTCCGAAACCAGGCCGCAGCCTGGGCAAGGCTGTCTTCGCGCTTGTAACACAGCCCGAGACCGTAGGCAGGGGCCGGGTCTTTCGGTTCCAGTCGCGCGGACCGCAGGAAAGCCTGTTTTGCTTTACCCGTCTTCCCAAGAGCGTAGTAGCAGTTGCCAAGTCTCTGGAAAAGCTCAGCAGAGCGATCGCCAAGGGCCTGAGCCTCGAGGAACTCAACCACAGCCATCTCGAACTGCTGCAACCGTTGCAGGGCCTCCGCCCGCAGCCGGTGGAGTTGGGGGTGCCGCGGAGACACTCGTAAGCCCTGCTCAACAGCTTCCAACGCCGCTTTCAGACTGTCCTGTCTGAGTAAAACCCGCGTCAAACCTAACCAGGCTGTTGTGCTCGACGAATCCAGGCGCGCCGCTCGCCGAAATGCCCTGCGTGCTGCATCGAGGCTGTCCAGCTTAAGAGCACACCGGGCAATCCAGAGGTGGACCGTTGCGCGGTCCGGGTACAAACGGCCAAGCTTCTCGAAAACCTGCCAGGCCGAGGCGACGTCCCCGATCTTGAAGGTCACAACGCCCAGGCGGGTTAGCACCGGAAACGCAGTGGAATCCTTCTGCGCCAGCGACGACAAAACCTCTGCAGCGCGGGGAAGACGTCCAGCGCGCTCGTAGACGTCAGCCAGCGCCAGCCCGACCGTACGATCCCCCGGCTCGTCGCGCCAAACCTTCCCGAGCACCTGCGCGGCTCTACCCAGTTCGGGCGTATGCCAGCCCGAGCAACATCTGCTTCTCCGTCGGGAACAGCGCCGTGTCCGCACGGCGTTCCCGCTCCAGCAACTGAACCACCGAGTCGACCTTACCGAGGGCAAACAAACGGTAGGGGTCAACGCCGGGCTGGTTTGTTCCGGCGAGGACGCCGTTCCAACAAACGCTGATGAGCGCCATCCAGAGAAGTGCTTGTTTGAACATGGCATCCCACCACGAATCCAGGTTCATGGGAACCGCGACCGAACGAGGAGAGCAAGCCGGAACGTCCGACAGGTTTCCCTCCGCCACGATGCGAAGGGAAGCCGGACGCACGTGCTGGAATCCGGCTGAGGACAAGACCCATCTCCTGCTGTCGCCTCAGGCAGTTAAAGATCAGCCGTCCACAGTTGGTCCCTGTTCCCTGCGCGGCCTGTTTGGAGGTCTTCGGGACGCGCAAAGCGCGTCCCTCC
>JAADFT010000021.1 GCA_013152765.1 Calditrichota bacterium
GGCGTTCCAAGGACCACACAACGTGCAGAGCAACCCTTTTCGGACGCGCAAAGCGCGTCCCTCCGAGGCTCGCGTTTGCAGAAAAACCGTTGCCAGAAGAAAATCGCGAAGAAGCGAAAAACGCGAAGAGGAAAAACCGGGAGGCCGGCAACCGCAGGGACGCAGGGAGCGCAGAGATGACCTTTGCTCATCACTCCTGTACAGCCCGTCCCTGCGGGCTCCGCGACCCTGCGGTCTCACAGTCACGTAACCACACGTCAGCCTACGAGAGTCGACAGATCAATCTCGCTGCCAGCGAATACAGAGCTGTGAGGCAAAGTAAACGTGTTTTCTCTGAACTCCCAGTGTCGCTCAGCAAGAACCACTTCGAAAGTACGCGCCTCCGGGTCCATCAGCCACACCTCGCGCACGCCGTAGTGGAGGTAGAGGCGTCGCTTCACACCGCGGTCGCGCTCTGCCGTACTCGGTGACAGCACCTCCACCACGAGGTCAGGGGCACCGTAGATGCCGTCCTCACGGATGATGTTCGCACGGGCTTCCGAAACGAACAGCAGATCCGGCTGGACTACGGTGTGGGGTGCCAACACCACGTCCAGGGGAGCGACGAAGACTTCGCCGGCGGGACCCTTGGACAGAAACTGAGTCAACAAACGGAACAGATTCCCAACAATCCGTTGATGCTTCGTACCCGGTGCAGGTGTCACGGCGAGCTCCCCCTCCAGGATCTCGTAACGCTTCCCATCATCCGGCAACTGACGGTAGTCTTCCAGCGTCAGTCGCTCCACTGTGTTCGTGGCGACACTGGTCATCGCGTCTCACCACCTTACCAGATTAGTTACCACGGCGCCTGCTTTCCACCACGTCCAGCTGGTTTCACCCCACCTCATTTACTGTTTGAAACGCCCACCCTGTGCGCGCCTCTTGAATCTTCCCAGCACCCCCAAGCGGTCGCACATAATCAAATTACGTAAATTGAGCGGACGTGTCAAGTGATCCCTACCGTGCAAGCAGCCATTCGGGCAATTTGGGCTCATCACGCACGGCAGAACAAATTTCGCCGCTGTACGGCCGCCTGCCCTCCCGCGGGTAGAGAAAAGAACGACACCATCACGGGCAGCCACGACTGGACTCACCAGGGAAAACCAAAAAACTGCAAAAGCGCGAAGAACGCGAGGGGAAACACTCCAAAGGTTGTCCAACCACAGGGTTGCAAGGAACGCAGGGCTTGCGCGACGCACCCCGTGTTCCCCGTGCCCCCGTGAGAGACCGTTTCCTCCCGGCGGCAAGGAAGCGGATGTAGAACGAATTTCAATTCGTCCTTGGCGGTGCCCTGCACCGCTAAGCAACGACGGGAGTCGTTGCACTCCAGGACACGAGCGGGTTACGCACACAACGTGTTTGGGTTAGCCCCGTTCGGTACCACCTTCTCAGGTCGAACCCACCTCGGTGGGTTTCCGTCTGAATTAGCCCCGGAATTGATTCCGGGGCGGAGGGGCAAAACCAAATCACACAGAGCCACCGAGCACACGGGGAAACGGCACGGAGAACGAACAACGAGAGTTGCTGCGCCCCAGGCGAGAATGGAACATTCGTACTGTAGAGAGACCGCAGCTTCCTCAGCGAGCTGAAGCTCGCTCTACCGAACCGTCCGCCCGTGCGGACGGGCAAACGCAGCCGGGGAGTTCACTCCCCGGCGTTGCCACAACCGCACCCGGACGCGCAAAGCGCGTCCCTCCGAATTCCCTGGGCCAGACACCACTGCCTGGGGAAATCCAGGCAGCGCTTGGCGATTCTTTACTGAGCCCTCTTCACCGGAAAGCGCGGCGCAGGCGGAAAAACAACCGACTTCGTCTTGAGGTCTTTCAGGATCTCCTCCACTGCCCGCTCGAGCTGAGGGTCTTTGCCCTCTTCCCAGGACTTCGGGTCGATGTCAACCTCGATGTCCGGGTCCGCGCCGTGGTTTTCCACCACCCAGTGCCCCTGGAAATCGTAGAAGCCGACGTTCGGCTGGGTCACGATTCCGCCGTCCACCGTGGGGATCACGTTGATGATGCCGATCAGACCGCCCCAGGTGCGAGTGCCGATGACCTTGCCAAGGTGCCGGGCCCGGTAGTGCTCCGTGAAGAGCTCGCCGTCCGAGCCGGTGTCCTGGTTGATCAGAGCCACGCTGGGTCCAGCGAACGAGACCATCGGGAAGCGCATTGGCTTGAAGTCGCGCGCCTGTACGCCAAACACCAGCTTCCGCTCCAGCTTGTCGATCACGAAATAGTTGGTAAAACCACCGCCGTTGTAACGTACGTCGATGATCAAGCCCTTCTTGTACTTCTCCGCCTTGAACTGACGTTCAAAAGCAGCCAGGCCGGCCTCATCCATGTCCGGCAGGTACATGTAGCCCACCTGTCCCTTGGTCTTACGCTCCACGTAGCGCCGGTTGCGCTCGATCCAGGCCAGACGTCGCAGTCCCCTCTCGCTTCGTACCGTCTTCACCTTGAAGGTGCGAGCCCCCTTGAGATCCGGCCTGCTGTTGACTGTCAGCTCCACTTCCTTCCCTTCTTTGCCAACCAGCAGCTTCAGGTAGTTCTCCGAAGCGGAAACCTTCTTCCCGTCGATCTTGAGCAGGTAATCACCAGGCTGAACGCGAACATTCGGCGCGGCAAGCGGAGCCCGGTAGCTCGGTTGCCAACTCGATCCGCGGTAAATGCGGACGAAACGGTAGACACCCGCGGACTTGTCCGGTACCAGGTCGGCTCCGAGCAACCCCGTGCCGACGTGTTCCGTCCGCGCGGACGGGCCGCTGTCCCCGCCGAACACGTAGCAGTGCGACGCCACCACTTCGCCCACCATTTCGGAGAGAAGCGCGTTCAGGTCGGAGCGCGTTTCTACGTAAGGCAGCAGCTGTGCGTAACGATCGTGCACGCCCTTCCAGTCCACGCCGTGCATGTCGGGATCGTAGAAGAAATCGCGGTACCAGCGCCACACCTCGTCGAAAATCTGCCTCCACTCCTTCCGCGGATCGAGCTTCAGCGACAAGCGGCTGAGCTTTACCGCCCCCTTCTCGACCTTGCTCTCCGAGAGGCTGTTGAGGCCGAAAATGCCAACCTTCTTGCCGCTTCGGTAAGCGAAATGCTCGCCGTTGACGCCGATCCGAAACGAACCGATGCGTTGGAGAACCCGGGTCGTCTTCTTGTTCTTCAGGTCAAACCCCTTGAGCCAGTAGTCCTGCACGCTGCCGGGGTTGAAAAACTCCTGGATTCCGGGGAAGCCGAACTCGTCTTTCCCGCGCACCAGGAACTTGTTCTTGCCCGCCTCAAGGGCGACAAAGTTGGCAGGCTCGATCGGTACCTGGAAGATGCGCTCCTGGATTCCGTCCAGGTCGATTCGGAAGCTGTCGCTCGGAACAGAGCGCGTACGTTCTTCCTCGTCCGCGTCGAACGGGGCCTTTTCGCCGGCCCGCAGCGCCACCACGTACACCCGCGTCATTGGGTTGATGATGTAGTTGTCCTCTGACGGATCCATTTGCGGGTTGAAGTTTCGCTGGCTGAGGAAGTAGAGGTAGCGGCCGTTGAAGTCGAACGAAGGAGAGAAGTCGTCGAATGCGTCGTCGGTCAGGCGGTAGCGCTTTCCGGACTTCACGTTGTACAGAAAAATGCTGCTGTTCAGGTTGTCGTCCACTTTGGAGTAGGCGAGCCAGCGCCCGTCTGGCGACCACTGGTAGTCGCTGATCTCCCAGTAGAACTCGTAGTCCTTGTGGTTCAGGCAACGGTCCACCTTGGTCAACTTTTTCTTCGCCACATCCAGAACGTAGAGGTTGTAGTCCTTGTCTCCAAAGGCCAGGTAGTCGCCCGAAGGAGCCCAGCGCAAATGGTAGAGCTGGCCTCTGAGATCCTTTGTGAGCTGAATCCACTCGCCACCTTCCGCGGGAATTTTGTACACTTCGTACTCGCCTGACTTGTCCGAGATGAACGCGATCCACTTTCCGTCGGGCGACCAGGTTGGGTAGCGCTCTCTTGACCCCGACGATTCGGTCAGATTGAGCCACCTGTCGCCCTTTTTGGGTACCACAAAGATGTCGCCTCTGGCTTCCACAGCCACCTTCTTCCCGTCGGGCGAAACGTCGTAGTCGCCAAGATGGTCGGCGGGACTCACCGTGCGGGGCCGCGAGCGCCAGCGGTCGCTTGGCACACGGATGTGAAGCCGGCGTTCTTTCCCGGTTGCCGAGTCGTAAACCCACAGAGCACCACCGCACTCGTAGACAATTCGCCTGCCATCCGCCCCAGGTGCGTACACAGGAAAGTCGCGGTGGCTTGTCAGCCGCTGGATCTTCCCGCTCTTCGGGTCGAGTACGTAGAGATTGTTCACGCCAAGCTCGCGGTCCGAGATGAAGTAGATCTTTCCACCCACCCACATTGGGTGGCGGTCGATTCCCTCGTAGTGGGTCAGGCGGCGAAATGAGTTCGCCGACAGATTTGCAAGCCAGATGTCCTGCGCGCGGCCGCCCTTGTAGCGCTTCCAGTTGCGGAACTCGCCCCAGTTGCGGTTGAAAGCCACGCGCTTCCCATCCGGACTTACCGCAACGTAGGCCGCCTGGCCAATCGGTAGACGCTCCGGGTAACCGCCGTCGAGCGAAACCTTGTAAGCCAGCGGCCCACCGAATCCTACGTCTCGCCAGGACAGGAAAATCACCGCCTTGCCGTCGGGCGTCCAGCCCTGAACCACGTCTCTACCGCCGTGGTAGGTCAGACGCCGGGGTTCACCGCCCTCGGCCGGGATGACGTACACATCCGTGTTGCCGTCGTAGCTGGCCGAGAACGCGATCCACTTGCCGTCGGGCGAGAAGCGAGCGTAGCTCTCCGTCCCCGGGTGCGACGTAAGCTGGACGGCGTCGCCGCCGTTTGCGGAGGCTTTCCAGAGATCTCCAGCGTAAGTGAACACAACCTGGTTTCCGAAAATGTCGGGCTGACGCAGAAGAAGCGTCTCGGCTCCGAGTACTACCCCGGTCGCAACAACACCAAACAGCAGCATCAGAACCACGCGTACTCTCGCCATGACCTGCCTCCCTTGTTCCACATTGAACGCTGATTCCCAAAGACTTCCCGCCGTGATCCACGCGTCCTGGCTCAGCCGTCTGCGGCTCTTTCCGCCGCTTTCCCTAACGCCCCAGTAGGCCTTGGGCTGCCCGCCCAGGCTGTGAACCACGCTGGGGCAGATCCCGCGTCAAAAACACAAAAGCCGACGTTGATCGTCGGCGTGGAAATGCTAAGGAAATTGCTGGCGCCCGGCTGGGCAAAACGAATCGAAAACACCACACTTGCGAAACGTGCGTCCCCCTCACTGCTTGATTTGAGCCTTCAGCTTCTTGATTTCGCGTTCGAGCTTCTGGATGCGTCGCCGGATGTCCTGCTTGCTGATCGACTGACCGAAAGCGTGGTCGCGCCCGCCCGGGGCACTCCTCAGCCCGAGGTTGGGCCTTGTTTTGCCAGGCCCCTCGCACTCGCTTTCCACTTCGAGGCCAATCGACCGGTGAGGCGGCCGCTCGCTGACCTGTACCAGAGCGCGAATCACCCGTTTGCCCCGAAGCAGGGTAAGATCCAGCACCTGTCCCGGCCGCGCCTGACTGAGCTGAGCCATCAGCTCTTCCAGATTGTTCACCCGAAGCGTTCCCACCCGTACAACGTAGTCCCCGGGGCGAATGCCTGCCAGATCGGCTGGACTGTCCTCGACAACCCGAATCACTCTCGGTCCTGGTGCCGCGGTGTCTGGTGCCTCCAGGGTAAAACCAAGCCAGCCCTGCGGCTCCATTCCCTTGGCCAGAATTCCCTCCACAATGGAGCGCACCATCGGCGCCGGGTAGACCAGCGCACCCCCGGCCATCGCACTACCGAGACCCGAACCGTCCGGGGAATTCGCTTCCAGGCAAGCCGCCAGGATGCCCGCCACGCGACCTTCCGAGTCAAACACAGGGCTGCCAATGCTTCCCGGACTCACTGTTGTCGAGACCTGAATCAGACCGTCCGAACGGATGCCGTTTACCACGCCCACGGAAACGGAAGGCGACACGCCCATGGAGTTGCCGACGATTGTGAGCCACGCGCCCGGCAGAATCTTCCCGTCGGAAAACGCGGGCACCGAGTAACCGTCGGGGGCCATTCGCACCACAGCCAGGCCCGTACGCACATCCGAACCGAGGTACGTGGCCTGCACCTGCTTGCCGTTTACCAGCGTCACAACGATTTCTTCGGCGTCCTGAACGATGCTGCTCTTGGTGATGACGTCGCCGCGCTCGTCGTAAATGAGCCCGGAACCGACATTGCACACGCTCTCCGTCACCGGCCCTTTGGGCTGCTGCTGATCGGACTCGTGCAGGAACGAAAGGAGTTTTTTCTCTTCCTTGGGGATGACGATCACGCGGTACGACCGCCCGGTGACAGTCACAACGTAGGGTTTGACTTTCTCAAGCAGGTAGGCGATGTCTTGCTCGAGGGACTTGAGCACGCCAGTGGGTTGCTGAGCCAGGGCCGAGGAGGCGAAACCTCCAAACACGACCAACGCGAGCGCAATCGCAGCTCCCCGCCTTGCGGGCCCTGAGACTCCTCGAGAGCCCGCCGCACCAGATTTTCGCTTTCCGAAATGCATGTCCGCCGCTGTTAAAATGAGGCTCGTCGAATTCGCTCAGCAACAAGCCTGTAGGTTTCCTGTCTCGCCGATCTCGCCGAAGAGTCCGCGACCGCCCTTGTACCGAGCGAGCGCGACGCGACTACGGCTGGAGCTGTGCCCAGTGTCTGCGCTGGCACGCGATCCAGGACGTAGTGGACTCTCCGCATCACGGTGTCGACCGGCGCCTTGAGCATCGTGGCCATTTCGGCCGTCTTGTAGACGCTGGTCACCGCCACCGCTCCGCGCTGCGGAATGCGACCGCTGTTCCAAATCACGGCGATCAGCAAGAGGGCCGCCGCCACAGCAGCCAGTCCAAAAGCGGGGACACGCCAGGTGGGAAAGGATGGGATGATGTGGCCCGCGTTGCGGTTCTCCAGACGAATTCTCGCCCGCAGAATTGCGCCAAATTCCGGCGATGTACTCACAGCGGGAAGAGACTGGAGGAGACGGCGGAGACGACGAACGCGAGACTCAACCGCGCGGCATTCCGCGCAGTGTTTCAAATGGGCTTCGAGAATCGCTTTTTCTTCTGCTGTCGTCTCTCCATCTACGTACGCCGGAATGAGCTGCTGGTACCGTTCGCAAGGGTTCATAGGCCTCCTCAAGCTGCATCGCCCTGGAAACTACCCGGTTCCTTCACTCAACGACCAACAGGCTCCGCAGGTTCCTCTTCCCTCCCCCTCAGTCATATTTTCGACACCTGTCGAAATTAGTCCAGGTGCTTGTTACGCCGTCCGTTCGCTTCGCTCGCGTTCGGTCAGGCGTTGCGGCAAGTGAGCCGCGTCGCTACTTTTCGGTTTCCAACAGATGCTTGAGCCGCTTCTGCAGCCGCAGCCTGGCCCGGTTCACACGAGATTTCACCGTGCCGATCGGGATTTTCAGGATCAGCGCGATTTCCTCGTACGAAAGCCCCTGCACATCGCGCAGGATAATCACCTCGCGGAACTTCGGCGGCAGCTTCTCGATCTCGCTCTGGATGATCTCCTCTTTCAGCGTTCCCTCAACGTCGTCCTCGGGATTGTGGCTGAGGTCGGAGATTTCGTAGTCTTTCTCTTCAAACCCCAGATCGGAGATCGAAAACAGCTTGCGCCGCTTACGCTTCCGAAGCTCGGTTTTGGCCAGGTTCCCGGCAATCGTGTAGATCCACGTCGAGAAACGGGCCACACGCCGGTAGGCCTTGCGGTTGCGGTAGACGCGCAGAAACGTGTCCTGAACAACGTCTTCCGCTTCCTGCCGACTGCCAAGGAACCGGTAAGCGAAATTGAGAAGCTGGTCCTTGTAGCGTTCAACGATTTTCTCGAACGCTTCCCGGTCCCCTTTCTGGAACCGCTCGATCAGCTCCTCGTCGCTTGGCTCAAGCTCTTTCGTTCGCTTGGGCGTCATCGGATTTCTCTGTCGCTTGTTTTACCTGCCCGATTCCCGAAAGTTCCAGAATGTCACTGGCAGGCACAATCCATTCAAATTCTCGTTGTCGAACTAATCCAGCACCAAGTTTTTGTCCCCGGCGAGCAGCCGCCATCCTCCGGCGCAAGGATGCCGAGGCCGTGCGCTCAGAAACGGCAACAGGCCTCTCCGCGATCCCTACGCTACCGGCTCGGGCGTGCTCAGCACGTCCGCAGGGACATCTTTCACAAGGCAGTACACCAAAAGCTCAACAATCCTGCGGCTGTCGCGTTTTCCAGCCGAAGATTTCAAAGCGATTTCGGCCTTGAGCAGCGCGTCAAAGACTCGCTCCAGTCGTTCTTCGGACGTGGCTACTCTTGGCACGTAACGACGCAACTTCCGGAGCACAAACTGCTGATTTGGCGACAACCCGAGTGTTTCCAAAGCCTCTGCGTCGCTGGTTGCTTTTCTCATGAGCTGCCACATCACGGCAACCTGCCGGTAGAAATTGGCGAGGTGAAAAACGATCGCCGTGTCCTTGGCGCCGAGCTCCAGCAGCCGGTCCACGATCAGCAAGCTCTTGGACAGATCCGCATCCGCGATCGCGTCCTGAAGGTCGTAGAAACTGTACCCTCGAGCGCCAACCACGATTCGCCGAACAAGCTCGACGTCGATCTGCCCATCCTCAGAGGTTCCCAGCAACAATTTCTCGATTTCGTTGGCCAGCGCGCTCAGGTCCGTACCCACCTCGTCCACCAGGAGCTGCGCCGCCTCCGGTTGAATGGCCTTGCCTTTTGTTTTGACGCGTTCCAGCACCCAGCGTACGGCCTCGTTGTCGTAGAATGGCGTGAACTCGTAGCAGAGGGCGTTTGGGCTGCTCACAAAGGGTTTGAACCGCCTGTCACCGCGGCCACCAAGTTGCACACCGCGAGCCTGGAAAATGATGCACCCGGTCGGCGACGGTCTCTTGGCGTAGCGCGACCAGATCTCCACGCTCTGCGGCGGCAGCTCTTCGGCGTCTTCCACAACGACCACGCGCCGCTTGGCCATCATTGGGTACGTCAAAACCGCAGTAATGATGCGCTTCACGTCCCAGTCCCGGAGCGAAACGCGATCCAGATTCAGATCGCGCGCCTCCTCGGGCAGGAGCCGCGACACGACCTCGTCCGTGGCCTGCTGAATCAGGTACAACTCCGAACCAGCGAAAACGTAGATCGGGGCCAGCTTGCCTGCTTCCAGCTCTTTGAGAAATGCGTCGTAGACGCTTTTGCCACGCAAAGGACTCATCTGTCCGTGAAATTCGTGAGAAACACCCTCAATTCAAGCGAGGCGAACCGTGTTTCGAAACCACCAGAACCTCTTTCCAAAAGCCCCCTGAGCAAGCACCAGAACGTCCACAGCCCACTCATGGCATGCCTCTACCACACCGAAGCGTCGGTGACCTCTTCCTCGGTTGAGCTCACGTTACCGCGCAGCCCCGGCGATGCAAACAGCAGTCTCACGATTCAGGCCGAACGTTTCCCGGCCTCTTTCTTCAGGGCCAGCCACAGCAAGGCCAGAAAGCCACCCCAGTTGGCACCCAGGATGACCACCATCATCACCAGTGCCGACGTGCTCACGCTACTGTCTCCTTACCCAGCGTTCTGGCCACAATCCGGCGGTTGAACAGCACGAGGAGCGCGATCACCACGCCCCACTGCACGATGCACGTGCCGAGCGAAAAGCGGTGGAACGGGTTCCACCAGCCCGACGGGTCGTACGACGTGGCTGACTGGTAGAACCACCATCCGAGCATGGCCACAAACAGTAGCGGAATCACGTACGCCATCGTCCAGTCGTACCAGCGCCCGACCGACAGGTCGTTGCCCGCCA
>JAADFT010000022.1 GCA_013152765.1 Calditrichota bacterium
ACCAGAAGTACGGTCTGTTCCGCCTCTCCATTCTGGTCCATCAACTTCACAGCCACAACAGCGTTGTCCACCGGCCGCAAACCAAGGTCGTACAGTCGAGCGCGAAACACGACCGGCTCTCCGCCCTCGAAAAATTGCCGTTCCGGCCGCACCTCAAAACCGGGGACATGCCTGGGCGCCACGAGCCAATCACCGAGATTTTTCGCAAAAGACCGGTACACAACGGGTTGCCGACCGTAGGCAACCGGCGCGAGACGCCATCGCCAGAATCCGGTCACAGTGAAAACTGCAACCTTTTCCGTGGCCGTCTCAAGTGACCACCCAACTGGCGTTCTGGCGTTTCCGCCGAGCTTTCCGTTCAACAAAACATTGCACGAATCCGGGAGCGCTCCCACGAGCCAGGCTGTTACAACCGGAGCAACGTTTGCCCAGGCTTCCTCCGTGTCCTGCCGGTAGTCTGACACACGCAACAGCGGATGCAAAGCCGCTTCCCCGGCCAAAACAACATCTACGGTCTGCCCTCCCAGCTTGCGGATATTTTCAGGGACTGCTCCGCCGTAAAATTCACGAAACCGGTTCCAGTTGAAATCCTTTTGAGCAAAAACCACAACCGGTTTGCCGGATTTTCGGAGCCTTCCCAAAACCCGCCTCGCCAGGCTGCCGGTTGTCCAGGCCGCCGGAAAATTCACCAGCACCGCTCCCCGGGTAGCCTGTAACAGCGAGTCGCTGAGCGACCGAGAAAGCCGTCCTCGCTTGATCTCGCACAAGGGCACGACAGCCAGCCCAGAGTCACTCGCAAGAGCGCGCCGCAAAAAACCAAAGTCTGCGTTCGGCGAGCTGCTGATCAGCAACACCGTCTGGACACGCGGCAAAACGTGGACAAAGACTTCTGCCCTGTTGTTGCGCACAGATGCCTCACCAGGCAGGGGCTCCACAAACACCAGGAACCTCACAAACCCCGTGTCCTTTGGTACAAACTTCACCGCCGCGAGGGCTTCGACCTGGTTGGGTTCCAGCTTGATGAACGTACTACCCACAGTTCCGCCAGCCGCTTCTTTCAGCGAAACCTTCACCTTTTGAGAGCGCTGCAGACCGGAACTGCGCAGTCGCACCTGGACCCGTGCTGGTTTCCCCACAAACGCTACCCCTGGGGCCGTCGCTTCCGCGATCGCCAGGTCGCGCGGCACGGACGAATCACCCACGCAAACGCTCCACACCGGCACACCAAGCTCCGTTGCAGCCAGGGCAGGATCCGAGCCCCGGTTGTAGGCGCCATCACTGATGACAACCACACCAAGAGTCCGCTGCGAGATTAGGCTGTCCGCAACCCCGCGCAGTGCAGCAGAGAGATCCGTTCCCTGATCCGCCACCTGAGCTGAATCCCCAAGCGTACCGGCGAGAGGCCGAAGGGTAGTCCCAAAAGCAAAGCTCCGGATCCGTACACTTCTTCCCAGATTCTTGCCCAACGCCTCGGCAGCTTCAGCAGCACGCTGCCACCTTGGACGGCCATCCTCTGCCCTTCGCATGCTCAGCGAAACATCCTCCAGCACAAGCAGCTCCGGGGACACCTGCTGCACGGTCGTCCACTGGATCAAAGGGCTGGCCAGCATGACCACAGCTGTCACGAACGCCAGCGCGCGCGCCGCACCGAGCAGGCGACGTACAGGGCGCGACACAGGTGGATTCGTCGCACGGTAGTGCCACAAGGTGGCTGCCAACCCTGCTACAAGGAGGAGCACGGACAGCCACAGAGCCGTGCTCAGATGAACATCTGTAATGTGCAGGCCACCAAACATGTCAGGAAGCCAGGTTGAGAGATGGGGCAGGAGCCAGCGTTAGCGGGGATGTCTGGCCTCTCTCGAGGTAGAAGTGAGCTGCCCGCGCGATCATGGCCGCGTTGTCGGTGCAAAACTCCGGCGGTGGAACAAACACTTCAACCTCTTCGGCTCGTGCGCGTCTTTCCAGCTCATCCCGCAATTTCTTGTTTCGAGCAACCCCTCCAGCCAGGCAAACGCTACGCGCCCCGGTTTCCCGCGCCGCTCTCAACGTTTTCTCGACAAGGACTTCCACAACGGCTTTCTGAAAGCTGGCTGCAACATCGGCAACGCGATTGCGGCGTTCTTCTTCTGGCAGCTCGCGCATGTAGTAAAGCACCGCGGTCTTGATCCCGCTGAAACTAAATTCGTACCCCTCCTCCAAAAACGATTTCGGAAAGGCAATGGCGTCGGGGTCACCTGCCTCGGCCGCCTTTTCAATCGCGGGACCACCCGGGTAGCCCAGTCCGAGCACTCTTGCCACCTTGTCGAAGGCCTCACCGGCGGCGTCATCCCGGGTCTTCCCAAGGAGTTTGTACTCGCCTAAAGCCTTGATCAGCACCAGCTGTGTGTGTCCCCCGCTCACGACAAGGCAAACAGAAGGCAGCGCAGGTCCTTTCTCGCCAACGAAATTGGCGAAAATGTGCCCCTCGATGTGGTTAATGCCGACCAACGGCGTTCTCAGGCCAACGCTTAACCCCTTGGCCACGTTGAGACCAACCAGCAAGCTGCCAACCAGACCGGGACCGTAAGTCACACCGACACCGTCGATTTCCTTCAAAGTCACCCCGGCTTTCTCGAGAGCCAGGTTCAGCGTCGGTACGAGGGTGCGCATGTGTGCCCTGCTCGCGTACTCTGGCACTACACCGCCGTAACGCTCGTGGATCACCTGGTACAGCACCACGTTCGAAAGAAGACGCCCGTCCGCGTAGACAGCCACGGACGTCTCGTCACAGGATGTTTCAATCCCAAGAACCGTCAAGGCCACAGCAACCTCAGCTTGGCACCTACTTTTTCCTGCGCTTGTTTTGTCGTACCAACCGGATCAAAACAAAAAACGCCGCACCCGCGCGGCGAGTTCGCATTTGATCTACATCTCCCCCGTCTTTTTGCGCCCGGTCACGCCACGGGTCGCGGTTTCCTGTTACCGCAGTCTCTCGAGCACCACACGAACCGTGTCGGGACTCACCGACCGTACTGACACACCCTTTGGTGTCTTGACCTGAACAGGGTAAATCGTCGGGTCCTTCTTGCTGGGCTTGTTGTAGTCCACGAACGCGACCACGTCGCCCTGCCTTACGTCCGACACAACGCTCACTGCACCCTGAACAACGAGGGCTACGGTGGGAGGAATGGTCACACCGCGCATCCCAGCCGGCGGATTCTCCACGCGGACTGGAACCTGCTCCAGTCGCTTTTCCATGAGCTTCTCAACCACCACTTCCACCACAACCCGGTCCGGCTCCATTTTGGTCTTCGGCACCGGGATCAACGGCACCGTCTCGCGCACAGAGTGCTTCAACTCACGGTACTCACGCCGCTCGGTCTTTACGCTCGCCAGAGAACTCACGATTTTCCTGGGTCCGGACAACAGAACTGCTGCAGGTTTGGCGCTGGGTTGTCCCACAAGGGCGTAACCCGCAGCGGGAACCACCTCCACCTCCGGCACAACTGGCACCGAGCGCCGCTCCAGCAGATCCAAGACCACCCGGATTGTGTCGGGGCTCACCACTTCCAGCACCCTTATCCGCTGTCCTGAGCGCATGATCGTGACATCTGCCGGTCGGGGCCGGAACACCTTCACCCGCCGCACTCCCGTAAGGTCCACCGTGAGCCAGGCGTCGCCACTCAGCATCAGGCCGATCAGCGCCTTGCCCGTCCCTTCAACTCGAATAGTTGCCTTCTGCGGCAGGTCGCTCAAGATCGCCCTGTCCTCGGCAAGATTCGTAACACGGATCGGCACGGTCATTTCGTACTGGTACGTGTTGTCGGTAACGACGTAGAACCACAGGAACAAGGCCATCAGAAAAGAGACCAGCTTCACCTTGTAGTGTCTTGTGAAAACCTCGAGGTTCATCCGCCATTACCTTTTTCAGCGCACGTAGACTTCAAAGAAACCGTGCCACACAGACGCACGTTTTTGCGTAACTTTCGCACTGACACGTGGGACCAGGTGAGACCCAGGCTCACGCTGCAAGATGGAGGCTTCAGGGCATCTGAGTTGTCTTTTTCCGAGCCGCACTTGCGGCTGATGCCGATCGATTTCAGAACTTCCGGTGTGCGTCGCGTCCACACCTCGAATCCCCGGATGGCACCACAAAGAAGCTGCTCACAGCGCACGGTCAATCCCGAAAAAGAAAAAGGGCAAGTGGTGGCGCCTGAACCAACCGCTTACCCTTTGTAAACCTCAGATTCGTCTTCCAGGTACGCAACAGCGATCATCTGCCTTTAGTCGAGGGCCCGATCGATTCGCCGATGCTGATTTCGCCGTTGTCAATGCGAATGTGAAATCCACATTCCGGATTTGTACAGACCCACGCCTTGTACATGATGGAAGCTCCCTCCCGCCCGTAGTCGGACAGCGGGACGAGAACACCCTTTGAACACTTCAAACACGGGGGGTACGTCTGTTCCATCTTCTGACCTCCTTCACAACACCTTGTGGAACCACCCTGCCTACGTCACAACCGTACCCCTTCCCCCTGGACCCGGCGTGAGCAGAAACCGACCTAAAACGAATCGCTGTCAGGGATACCTAAGCGACGCTTGAAATCGTCATCGGTCTCGTAAAGGATGAACTCGCGAAAGGGGTAGTTCCGGGCCATCAGGAAACGAATCGTCTCGCGCCATCCTTCTCCTTCCGAAAGGCCCTGCGTCCTCCGCACCAGATCCCGCAGGTCGCCATCCTTGAGCTCGTTTAGCGCCCTCCTCCAGACTTCGGCCACCGCCTCGTCCACAACACCCGTGAGCACTCCGAGCGTCAGTCTCCACTCAATGTCGCGCCGGATTCGCTCCAAACCTTGTCTCGAACTCCCTCCCTCCATGGGTCTTCCTTCCGGAATCGCGTGATTCCCCAGTCTTCAGAAAGAAGCTCCACTCAACTCACTGCCAAGCGAATTTAACGGATACCCGCCTCAATGTCAACAAGTATTTGGTCTGCGTGCGGATTTTTGTGTCCGGTCGGTTCCACCACCTTCCGCGAGAGTCTCCGCCCGGCACGCGCCCCCCTTCCTCAGCTGTCTCGCGCACCCAGCCGGTTGTGCGATCAGCGGTGTATCTGCAAAAAAGGGGTACACCCTCAGGTGTACCCCTTCGCCCATTCCAATTCCCGGCGGTTTACCGCACCGCCAGACTGAGATGCGCTGTTTACTTCATCAGGGTCATCTTCTTCTGAAGCACCTTGCCCTCGGCCTCCAAACGGTAGATGTAGACACCGGTGCTCAGTTCGCGACCGTTGTCATCCCGTCCGTCAAAGGTAACCCTGTGGCTACCCGCCGTGACACGCGCGTCCACCAACGTCCTCACCTTCTGGCCGGTCACGTTGTACACAGCAAGACTCACGTGGCCCGACTTGGGAACCGAGTAGGCAATCTCCGTAGTCGGGTTGAACGGGTTCGGGTAGTTCTGGGCCAGGCTGAAGGACACCGGTACGTGCTCTGGCTCGCTTTCAACAGCCGTCGGGGTCGTTGAACGAACCACAACGTCGTCGATGTAGATCTCGTCGCCACCAGGAGGAGACCCAAACAGGGCAAACATGTTGAACTTGCCTTCCACACGCGGCTCCGGATCGGTGGCCTCGAGCAACCACTCTTCCGGCTCGTCCTCGGGATCACCCTCCCAGACCTTCACTTTGAAATCGCCTTCGTTCAGGTAGAATTTCACCCAGTACCACACATCGAGCTCGAAAGCGAAATCGGCTTCTCCAAAGTAGTTCCACTGGTCCGGCTGAAGCGCAGCGTACTCAACAGCGGGGTACTTGGCCAGGCGAACTTTCCCTTCTCCCGGGCTGATCATGACCACGTACGCGGGGCTCTGGGTCGGGTCAGCATCCGGAATGGATTCGCTCGTGTCCGTCTGCACCATTCTGGCGTTGGCCACGAAGAACGAGCTGGTAATGTTCTTGAAATCCACCCGGAACGTGGTGCACTGGTTGGGGCTGCTGTAATTGTTCGCTACCAGCAGCTTGTGGGTCTTCGCATCGTCCGTGGTGTCGATTTCGGGCACACCGTTGGTTTCCACCAGGCCAACGCCCACCACGGAGTAGTCGCCCGATTTGATGTACAGCACGCTGTCGCCGCTCTCCAGCACCGTCTGCTGGATGATCTGGTCCTTCAAACCATCCTCAGGGCCGTAGTACAGCCAGCCCACATTCTTCCGTGCCGCCGGATCATCGTCGTTAAAGTGATCCTCCCACAGGATGGGCAGCTCTTGCGCAACAGCAAAAGCCGCCGTGGCCAGCACGATCAGCACTGCCACCACTGGAGCCCATTTCCACTTTTTCATTCTGTACTCCCTCCTTACGTTTAGTTAGACAGGTTTGCCCGTTTTCAAAACATGAACTGAAGTGAGAAACGATTCACATCCTTGAAGTAGTTTGCCGCGGTGTAGGCGTAGTCCAGTTGCGCTTTCACACCCGCCACATTCAATTTGAAGCCAACGCCGAAGCTGTAGGTCTCCACATCGTGGTTGAATTTGTAACCGGCACGAAAGGCATACCGCTTCAAGATAACAAGTTCGGTACCCACATGCAAGCGCTCTGTGTAGTCGGTAGGATGCAAGGCGTCGATCGCCACATTCCAGTCAAATGCCTCGTGATCGCTCTCTCCGACGAAATCGAGCACGTCGGCAGCGATGCCCATCCGGAAAACTAAAGGCAAAGAGAACTCCTCGTACCAGTAACGCATGTCAGACGAAAGGTTCTGCATGCTCATGGCGAAGACCAGGCTGCGAAAGCCCGTGTTGTAGAGACTGCCAAAATCCATTCCCCAGGCAGACAACTGCCAGTCCTTCACCTTGCGTTCGCGTACGAGCTCACCGGTCTCGGGATCCGTGTACTCGCGAACTGCGTAGCGCGCCTTGCCAAGGTCCTCGTGTACCCGTTTGATGCGCACGCCAAAGGCGTAGTGATCGCTCACTCTGTACGCGTAGGTCAGGCCAAACGCGTAATCTTGAATGTTCAACTTTCCGGTTAACTGGTAGCCCCGGATGTCCACAGAATGCGGCACGACCTGCGTACCCATGATTTCACCGTAATCCATGTACACGACGTCGGCCGCCACAGCGCCCCAGCGACCCAGGCTGTAGCCAAACGCCGCACCGTACAGCCGCGTATCCACCAGCCAGTTCACCTGGTTCACCGCCACACCGAAAGATGAAATGTCAGCCAGGGCAGCCGGGTTGAAGAAGATGCTGTGAATCCCTTCGGTCGTTGCCACCGAGGCATCGCCCATGGCGCTTTCGCGCGCGCCCAGGCTCACGGCGAGGTACGTCATGCCCGACTGAGCCACCTTCTTTTTCCAGGCAAAGGCATCCTGGTTGCTGGCGGCAAGAAAAATCAATCCAAGCGCAACAACAACCCATCGTTTCATGCTTCGTTCTCCGTTCTTCGACTCTTCGCTGAACGCAGCATTTCAACCGCGGCTCTTAGCGAATGACCACGAACTTCCCCGTCGCCGTGCCAAGCGGTTTGCCATTCTCATCCCAACCTTCCACGACGTAGAAGTACACACCACTCTTGATCGTCTGCCAGCTCGAGCTGATCTGGAACCACGCTTCGTCCGCCGAACCCGGTACCGAGCGGGGATCATCCGGATTAGGATGGTGGAGCGTAGCGACCAGATCGCCGTGCACCGTGAAGATCCGGATGATGGCCTTTGCAGGCAGACCAACAAACATGATCTGATCTTCTTTTCGGGGAATTTCCGTGTAATCTTCCTGCAGTGTTCCACCGAACTCTAAACCTTCTGCGTGGAATGGATTCGGTACCACGTAAATCGAGTCAAGTGTCGTGTGCGGAGCATCCAGGGGCACTGCTGCGTACTGGTAGTTCCGGTTGTAGTAGTGACTCGACGTGTTCCCGTAGCGATCGTAGGCCACAACGTAGTAGTAGTAGTTTTTCCCGCGGTGTACGTTCTTGTCCACGTAAGTGGTGGTCGTGTCGGGAATGTCAGCGATCAGCCGGTAGGGCAGCGTGTAGCGATCTTCGGTACGGTAAACCCGGTAACCCGCGAAATCCAGCTCACCGGTATCCGGATCCGGAACCTGATCCACAGCTTCCCAGTGCAGCGTTACTTTTCCCGGCCCAGCGTTGATGTCAAGATTCGGGGCCGGCGGACCATCCGGGACGGCTTCCAGACCATGTTCCCACGTCCACTGTGCGCGCGACGCGAACTGAAGAACCGAATCCTTACCCGTGGCCACAATGGCGTCTTTCGCTTCGTCACCAGTCAGGCCATTCCACTCGAGCGTGCCCTGCATCCATTTCTGACCGTAATCCATGGCCAGTTGCTGGTCAATCGCCCCGGCCACCTCGTAGAGCACAATCCGCACATCCTGACCGAAGGGCAACTCGTACGGACCGAACGCCAGAAACACGCGTGGTTCTTGAATCTCTGGATCCCAGGGGTTGAGGTACTCTCCGGTGTCCGTTCCCTGGCTTTGTTCACCGCTGGCCAGCTCCGAGTAGAGCGTAAACATGTCATCGCCCTTCTTGCTGTACGAGCGCATGGTCCGCGGCGTGCGGTAGCCCACGGTTGCCGGCTGATTCGGATCGTCGGACTCGTCGTTGTACGCCTTGTCCGCGTGAAGCACCCCAGCCCCTACGTACTGAATCGACAGAAACTCGCCGGTCGTCTTGTCCGGATCACCGATGTCGTCGCGAGGATCACGCTGCGAATCGCCATCGTAGCAGTACCACAGTCCGCGTAGCGTGTCGCCGGGCTGATTCCCGACGTAGTGTACCCAGTCGTCGTATTCGCGAACCTGCTGGTGTCCCAAATCACCGCTGGGGATGAATTTGAACCAAAAACCGAAGTAGACGTCGTGCAGATCCTGATCGGGAAGCTCGATCGTGCTCTTGTTGTTGTCCGCGTTCCCGGTGTTCTTGAACGTGAATTCTGTGATGATGTAACTGTCGTAGCGCGGGTTGGCGAACGCGTAGCTTTTCATCGTAACTGTGACGCCAACATCCGTCGTCCAGATCATCTGGATCATCTCGTCGGATGCGAGGCTGGACTTCCGGGTCTCCCCGCGGCGTGAGTCCAGCAGACGGGTTTCCTGAACCCCGTTGACTCTCACAATGGGCAAGCGTCGCCGCACGTATTTCTTCGACCTGATCGGAAACAGAATGCCCGCCGCCTCGTGATTCAGCGGTCCTCCTTCACTCACGTAGTAGGGCTTGAACTGACCGAACTTGTCCTTCCAGTCCTTCACACCAATCCAGATGCCCTTTTCCGCCAGGTTCTTCCGCGTCTGGAAAAAGAAGTCCCCGCCAGGGTAGCACATCTGGTCAGCAACCGGATTGTACTCCGGCATGGACCAAACAGGAAACATGGTCTCCCAGAGCCGACCGATTTCGTGGCTCTTGTGCGCCTGCTGGGCCCAAACCGACCCCGCAAGCGAAAGCGAGATCAAAACGAGAATGGCTCCAAAACGTCGCCGCATGCGAAACCTCCGGGAAGCCTGTTAGAGATTGATTCTCAGTCCAAAAATCACCGTCTTCAAACGAGCCCAGTACACGTTGTCGGACTCCGTGCGCAGGATCGTCGGGTCAGACACCTTGTCGGTACCCACCTGGTCCAGACGTCCCGTCTGGTACAGGTCGTCGTAGTAATCTTCGCCCGCTTTCCCGCCGGGCGGGTAGCGGTACTTGGTGTGCCAGATGCTGCTGACGTCCATGTAGAACTCGCCGCCCAGGCCCTTGAAACGGAAATGCCGTCCCAGACGCATGTTCGCCCAGTAGCGGTCCAGTTCTTTGAAGATCACATCGGGGTGCGTGTCGCGAAACTCCCTGTTCGGGTGCCGACGCTGCGCACCACCCTGGTAGTACACCAAGAAACTCGCGTAGGTCCCACCAATGTCGTGACCACGCCACTTTGGCCCCCAGCCTTCTGGAGCTTTAAAGGTGATCACACCTCGTCCGTACGGGGCGATGTAGGGGATGTTCGGGCGCGGCACACCGAGCAATTCGCCGTGAATGCCCACCGTGGGATCATCCGTAATGATGGGGATCTGGCTCAAACCAGGAACCGACAGGTCGATCACGCTCTTCTTGATGTAGTTGTAGTTGAACCAGCCGGTCACGAAGCGTCCGATCGCTTTCCGCAGCTCGATCTCGATTCCGCGAATCTCTCTGTTCTCCCGCTGGCTCGCCCATTCCACGATCAAGCTCTGATCCGAATGAGCGTACACCATGCCGCTCACCTGGTCGTGGTAGTCCTTGTAGAAAGCACCCAGGTGTAGCTGCAGCCAGTTCCGCAGGTTGTGGTCGTAACCCAGCTCAAAGGCGATGGTCTTCTGCCACGAAAGCTGGCTGTTGGGCAGCCACTGCATGCGGGGCAGCTGGTAGTCCATCGTCGAGGAGTACATGGCCTCGGTAGGACAAACCTGCACAAAGTGCCCGTAGTTGAAGTAGATCTTGCTGTTCTCGGTTAGCGGGTGGGCAATCCCGATTCGAGGACTGAGGTATGTCAGCGGCTTCGCATGCACCTTCGGGTACGTGCCGTCGCGAACCGCCTCGAAGATTGCCCGGTTGGTCGGGTACGTCAGGGCCTTGTGGACGTCCCACACCTCGCTGTTCGTGTTGTAGTAGTCGAACCGCAGACCGATGTGCGCAACCATGCCCTGAAACTCGATCTTGTCCTGCAGGTACAGGGCAAACGTGATTGGTTTAACGTGGAAGTACCGGATGAACTTCTGGGTAGAGTCCTCGTTGTGCCAGTGCACACGGTCTTCGTGCAAAATGTCGTAGTAGAACTGAAAACCGGTCTTGATCTCGTGAGCGTCGCTGATCTGGTAATTCATGCTCGCGTCGGCCTGGTACCGACGGTTGTACGAACGGTCCCACGTGAGTGCACCGCCGTACATCCGGTAACCGCTGGCCAGGTCGTCGGCGCCTTTTTCTTTCGGAATCCAGCCCGACTGCGGGTCGTAGTACAACCGCCCGTGGAAGTAGCGGCCATCCTCAGCGCGCGCCGAGTCGGGACGCCCCACATTCCACTTCACGTAAAAGTGACTTAGGTGGAATTCGTAGAACAACCTCGGCGACACCGTGTGTGTGGCCTTGATGCCGATCAGGCTGGTGTAGCGGTTGATCAGGGG
>JAADFT010000023.1 GCA_013152765.1 Calditrichota bacterium
CCAGCGCCACCGGCGACACACGGGCGCTCGGCTCCGCGTCTGTCACCTCGAACGAGTAGACGGCGTTTGGCGCTCCAAGGGGATCCCGACTCACGTTCCCGGAGTTGTCCGTGGCCTCCACGTAGAAACGCACCTTCGAGCCCAGTGGCTGCCCCGGGATGTCGCCAGTGTAAAGCGAATCGCCAGTCGAAGTCATTTCGATTTCCTGAAAATCGCCGTCCAGGGCGTAGTACAGTTTCACGCTGGTCACGGCAGTGTCGTCCCAGGCCTGAGCCACCACCGCGTACGGCCCGGCGGTGTCGTCGGTGTTTCGGGGGCGCTGCACAACCGCAACCTGTGGAGCCCCTTTTCTGAAAACCTTCCACGCGATGTCGTCGATGTACCAGCCGTCCTCGGTGGCGTGGGCGTCGCTGCCAAAATGGAACTGAATGACCACCGTGTGCCCCACGTAGGGCGCCAGGTCCACGTAAGTGGGGTGCCAGAAATCCCCCGTCCCGGGCGGCCCACCGAAAGCCTGCTCACCGCCAAGAACACGGTTGTAGGAGTCGACAATGTGGTCGTAGCCGCCCACCACCGTGGTCAAAAGCTCGAACGGCCCGCCGTCCACCGAGATTTTCAGGTTGCCGCCATCCCAGAGACGCCCACCGCTGTACTCAAAGTCGTACCAGTGCCAGAACTCGAAGATCGGGCGTTCTGCGCCGCGCAGGTCGATCGGCGGCGTGTTCAGCCGGTCGTCGGCGTTGTCGCGGTACTTGCCGCTGAGGTTCGTCGCCCACACTTTCACGCCCGAGTGGGCATGCGCCGGTCCGGAAGTCGGCACGCCCCACTGCCAGTCTGTCCCCGATGTCGGCGTCAGCACGGAATCGGTCTCCAGGTCGAAAACCTGGTAGTCCAGGATCTTGAAGCTGTACGATCCGCGTTCTGGTGCGACGGCCACATTTCGGTTGGCCGAAGCGTCGCGAGCGAAAATCCGGTAGTGTACGGTCTCCCCGGGCACCGGTGGATTGAGGACAATTTCGCCCACGTAAACCGAGTCGCGAGGCTCGAGTTCGACAGAAAAAACAGCCGCGTCCGTCCAGTACTCCAGCCACGCGGAGTCGATTCCAGCGTCGTCCAGAAGTTCAACATCCACTTCGTAGGTGCCCTTGTAGGCCGACTGGTCGGGCAGGGGATTGTGGACAATCGTCGGCGCAACGACGTCCTCGGTCACGAGAAAGCTGTCCACAGCAGCAGGCGCCGGTCTCGGCCATGCCCCTCGCCGGCCGTCGACGCTCCAGGCCGTGACGTAAAAGTAGACAGGTCCGAAGGCCCCGCGACCGGGAATCTGCCCGGCGTAGACGTCCGGTGCACCAGTGGCAGCCATTTGCACGGAGTCCCAGCTGGCGCCGTCGAACGAGTAGTGCAGGAAAAAGCTCGCCGGATCGAGAATGCACGTGTCCGTGAGGGTGATCGCGGGACGAATCCGCGCTTTCACCGTGTAGGGGCCCACGGCATTTTCCGTGTCCGGCACGCGAGGCACATCCACAACTGGCTCCTCACCCACAGCCCAGATCGCGAACAGGTTGGGTTGCAGGTTCTCGAGGATTTGCGGCATGATTTCGGTCGTGTCCGGGAAGAAGCTGGTGCCCACCTCCACAGTCAGCCCGAAGATTTTGTTCTTAACCTCCTGCTCACCGTAGAACCAGTCGTCGGAATCCCCGTTGGTCAGGTAGATCGCCCCGGATGCCACGTTGCCCGGAACGTAACCGTTGTAGTGGGCCATGCTGTCGCCCAGGGCGACAAAGACGTAGTTGTCCGGCGTGTTCTTCGCCACGTAACCCCACGGGTAGAGGTAGAGCTGGCTGTAGCTGTGGTAGGACAGGATGATCTTGAAATGGTGCGCAATGCAAAGGTCGCGGATTGCCTGCGTCTCCGGTTCCGAAAACGGGCCCGTTCCGCGGTAGATGTTGCTTGACGGATCAGGACTGGAGCCAACGTCGTTGTACCCCCACTTGTACGCGTAGTTGCGGTTCAGGTCCACCCCAAAGCTACCGTCTCCGTTGTCGCGGCGGTTCTTGCGCCACCAGCGGTCCTGGGTGAAAACGTAATCCAAACCGTCGGGGTTCATGGTCGGGATGATCCAGATCTGCCGGTGGTCCACAAGGTACGTCACGTAAGGGTCCTTGCCGTAGTTTTCGAGCAGGTAGTGAACCATGTACACGGCAATCTCCGGCGTGATGATTTCGCGAGCGTGGTGGTTGGACAGGATGAGCACTTCCGGCTCGTCTTCCTGTTCCGCCACGTTGTCGGAAATTTTGATCGCCAGGATGTCGCGGTCGGCAATTCCCTGGGTCTTTTCCCAACCGTCCCCAATGTCGTAGACTTTAGCCAGATCCGGGTAGTTGGTTTCGGCCCACTCCAGCTCCTGCTTGCAGCGCTCGTAGTTGTGAAAATGATCGAAGTACCCGGAGGCTCGCATCTGTTGCTCTACACGAGCGAGGCTTTCGATTTCCACCTGGTAGCCGAGCCCGAGTTCGTCAAGCCGACGCAGATCACGCGGCCGGGCGAACACCACCAGGGTCTTGGTCCGAGGGTCGTAACCAGCTACGTCCGGACCTGTCCGCAAAAACGCCTGAACAGCCGCGGACTGGACATTTTCCACTTTCACTCTGACCAGCTTCTGTGGCCGCTCGGCCCGAGCTCCAAGAGCCCAGAAGGCAAAAAACACTGCCGCGAAAACCCACCCGTAGCGTCGCATGTCGCACCTCGACTCTGATCCAACTCGCCTCACCGCTCTACACCGTCTGACTCGGCATCGACTGAAACAAATCGCTTCGACTGCAGCTCCGCCGCAGTCCGGCGCACAAAGGTTCCCTGTCGGCCGAAGTAATCTCGCTGCACTGGCTGCCTAAACTGGCCTGAAACTAAAAAGAGTTCGACGGACTACAAAACCGCAGAGGCGCGGAGAACGCAAGGAGCATCAGCCACTGCCCCTTCAGGAGTGGCCGGGTAGACAGCATGAAGCCAACCGGCCCCGGTGGGCAAAGCTCGTTGAGCTCTAAGAATCCCAACCTGTTGAACACCTGCGATTGTCACTCACTGGGGTTCGATTGGTCCCAGCTCTCCACAAACACTGAACGCGAAAGCGACATCCGACCGCCTCAGCACGAAGCTCTGCGTCCCCTGCGTCGTTGCGGTTTCACGTCCCTTTCTCACGAATTTTCTGATTCTGCTGCATCAGCACACCTGAGGGCTTCCCGAGCTAAGCCCGTTTCAGCGGGCGTCTTCCTCAAAGCATCCCGGGGCTTTGATCCCCGGGCGGAAAAACTGTGTTTCACTTGATTGAGCCAAATGTGACGTAGCCGGCCTAATCCCGGCAAGAGAAACCCTTTGCCTTGCCCAGGCAAATCCGACGCGGTTCCCTCGAACCCGCTACTCCGCCAAAAATCGCTTTCCAAAGAAAAAACCGCGAAGCAGCAATTCTGAGGGCCGCCTCGCGGTTTCGTAGTGCTACCTGTTGCACCTCGCAGCTACGGCAAAGGTCATCGTTCTACCCCTCACTTCAGGAGGAGGAGCTTGCGCACTGCGCGAACGTCGCCTGCTTCCAGCCGCACGAGGTAGACACCGCCCGGAACCGACGCGCCGCGGTCGTCTCTACCGTCCCAGAGCACCCGGTACGAACCCGGTTTCTGCTTCGCATCCACCAAAGTGCGCACCGCCTGGCCAAGCAGGTTGTAGATCACGACCCGCACCTGAGCAGCGCTGGCCAGGTCGTAGCTGATCGTGGTTGTTGGGTTGAACGGGTTCGGGTAGTTCTGGTGCAACGCCGTTTCCTTCGGGAGAGTAGCCGTGCGCGGCGTCGACACGCCCACTTCGATCCCCTCGATCACCTGCACATCATCCACGAACCAGCCGAAGAACGGCGGCACCTGAGTGGCGTCGGACTGCATCCGAAAACGGATGCGCACGTCCGTGTGCCCGGGACCGGTGAACGGCGTTAGCGAAAGGTCCTTCTGTACCCACTGTGACTGCACGCCGTTCAGCGAATCGCCAATCTGAATCCACGTTTTGCCACTGTCGGTGCTCACTTCCACGTACCCGTAGTCGTGGCCGAACTCCAGGAAGTACTTGGTCCAGTAACGCAACACAGCAGCATTTGCACCGGAAAGATCGAATCCGAAGTTCGTCTCCAGCGACACGTTGGCGTTGTTCGGGTACTGGTGACCGGGGCTGTCGTTCACGGAAAAGCTGCCGCTGTGTGCGTACAGCGTTTCCAGCCCCCAGCCGTCCTCGGGGGCTACCCAGTCGCCCAGGCCGTGCTCAAAATCGTCCAGCCCGACCACAAAGAAAGACGTGTCCGACCGACTCAGGTTGTGCTGCATCGACGAATCGCGCGCTGTGATGAAGTAGTACACCGTGTCGCCGTAGGCGAAAAGGGGAGGAACGCTGCCTTCGAAGGTGTCCGGGAGGTCTCCGGGCTTCAGATTCGCGGAATCCGAAACGGTTTTCGTGAAAAAGTGCACGAAGACCGACGTGCCGTCTACACTCATGTTGTCCGTCACCTTCGTGGTCACCGGGAAGGAGCGCTCACCGTTCAGCGAGTTGGCGATCGGCTCGTACTCGATCACAGGCGGCAGTGTGTCCGGTCCAACGTGGAAGGTGAAAACTCGCTCGGGCGCTCCGGTGGGTTTGGTCTCGGAGAAGTAGGGGTTCACTGTCTGGATGTAGTACTCGATGTCGGTCGCTTCGCCCGGCGCCGGGATTGTGCCCACGTAGAGCCGGTCGCCCGCCAGGGCCATGTCCTCTTCGTGAAAATCGGCTTCGCCTTCCTTCTTCCAGTAGAGCCGCACAGCCTCCAGGTCGGAAATGTCCCCGTGCAACGTTGCCATCACCTGCCGGGGTTGATTAACGTCTTCCGTGTCCCCGAGAGGCTCGTGCTCGATCGTGCTAAGCCATTCCAGCACCCGCGCCATCAGCTCCAGCTTGGTCGTGCTCGGGTTCCACGGCGGGGTCGAGTACTTCGAGTCGACCGCTTCGAACCCGAAGCCCAGGTAGACGATGCGGTAGTCGCCACTGTACCGGATGGCCGCCGAACGCCCGTCAGAGTAAGTGAAAATCGTGCGAGCGCTGTCCAGCGGCTCAATCACGTCGGGGTACTGGTTGTCCTGTGACCGGCCAGGCTGGTAAATCCGAAAGTCGAATCCGTCGCTGATCGGATCGCCCACAACGCCGCGAATGTGGTCGTCGTTGGCGTCGTCGGCAATGTACTGGGCGTGCAACCACTTGTTGAAGAACGAAATGGCTCCGGAGTTGGAGTTGTCGCTGCTCGGGTCGCACAGGTCCCAGCCGATATCCTGGCCCGAGAGGAACAGGCTCCCACCGTTGCGCAGGAACTTGGCGATGGCCAGACGATCCTGCGACTCCAGGCTCGGGAAAGCCCACTCGCACAGCCAGATCACGGTTGGAAAATGCTTCAGAAAGTCGCCCGAGGGGTGCCCACTCTTGGCGAGATCCCAGAGCGAGTAGTTCACACCGAGCGCATTCAGCACCTCGGTTGTGTACGCTTCAATCTCCAGATTCGTCCCGTCGCCACCGGTGTGGTCGTCGTCCACGACCAGCACAGGGGTCTTGCCAATGGTCACCAGCACCGTGTCCGCGCCCACTGTGGAGCCGGAGCGGTGGGTCAGCACGATCTTGGCTACGTGTCCCCGAGCGTTCGGGCGGATCCGAAAGCTGAGCGGCGTCTGCAACTCCACGGTGGAGTCCGGCGGTAGCTCCGGAATGACGTACTCCCCTTGCAGCACCTGTACAGCGGTGTCCTCCGAGCTAAGGGTGATCACCACATCGTGACCGGCCCCAACCGAGTAGTTGTGGTACGTCGCCGTCACCGTGACGATTTCGTTGTGCTCAAAGAGGCCGTCGCCGTCACCTAACGTGGCGTCCGTCACCTGAGCAGACTCCAGCACGATCCGCGGCGGCACCGGCGGCGGGTTCTCCTCCGCAACCGCCCGGTAGGCGTTCACCATCCCGGCGCCGATCATCCCTTCGTACCCGGGATTCACGCTGTCGATGTTGTCGCAGGTAGCTACGATGCGTCGCTGCACCTCCAGCCACGAGAGGTTGGGGTAGTGCGAACGCACCAGCCCGGCAACGCCGGCCACAATTGCCGACGCCGAGCTCGTGCCCGCCGTCAGCCAGCCTTTCCTGGTCCGGGCGCGGTACAGATCTCGGAATCCGTACTGAGGAAAGTACGGCGCCGTGGAAATGATCTCTGCAGGCGGGTGCACGTTGAAATCGCCACCCGGTGCGGCAACGTCGACCGTAACACCGTAGTTCGAAATCGAGCTCAACTTGCCGTTAAAGCCGGTTGCGGCCACAGAAAGCACTCCCTCGTAGCCGGAAGGGTAGTGTGGCTCAGAGCTGTGGTCGTTCCCGGCCGCACCCACGAAAACCACGTCCTTCGACAACCCGTACTGGATGACGTCCCGCTGGGCGTTCGAGTACCCTCCGCCGCCAAAACTCATGTTCACTACCTGGGCCCCGTTGTCAATGGCGTAGCGAATGCCCTTGGTGAGGTCACTCAGGTAGCCGGACCCTTCGTCACTCAGAGACTTGATGGGCATGATCAGACATTTGAATCCGCCGGCAGCGATGCCCTTCCCGTTGTTCGTCGCCGCAGCGGCAAGGCCAGCCATTTGCGTGCCGTGGTCCGTGCCGTCATCAGCCGTACCGTCGTTGTCCTCGTCGCGACCGTTCGGTTTGGGATTCGGGTCCGCCACCCCGTTGACAAAGTCCCAGCCGTGCACGTCGTCGACAAAGCCGTTACCGTCGTCGTCGACGCCGTTGTTCGGGATTTCGTCCGTGTTCGTCCAGATTTCGCTGACCAGATCCGGGTGGTCGATGTCGACACCCGTGTCCACGATGCCGATGACGACCGTTCTGGAACCCTGCTCCACGTCCCAGGCCTCAGGCGCGTGGATGTCCTGCAAGTACCACTGCTCACTGAACAGCGAATCGTTGGGTGTAAAGTGCACCTCGTACACGTAGTCCGGCTCGGCGTACTCCACCTCGGGGAGCTGGCTCAGTTCCCGAGCCAGGTAGGCCGGCGAGTAAGGACCTACGACGTGCACCTTGTAGATGCGATCGAGACCAAAAGCCTGCTCATCCGGTTTGATGGCCTCGAAGAGCGGTTCGGCAGTGGTAACCGCCGAAGCCAGTTGTGCGGTCCGTTTGTGCAGAGAAAGCCCGCTCGTCAGGCTCGTTACACTGGCGCCGGGCTTCATTTTCACGATCACGACGTCAGGTGCCCAGCGCTGTCCTTTGGTGGGCACCTTCCGCGCCCAGACAGAGGGCACCAAAATCAGCATCAGTACAGCAACAGCAACGAACCTGCCCCATCTACTGCGCATGCCATTTCCTCCAAACTTGAACGAACAAAAACTTCTCACCCTCTCGGGCGCCTGGACGAAAAAGAGTCAACACGCTGCGGCAGAGACTTCGCCGGAACCCGAATCAATGTCACGTTTGCAACAAACGGACCAGCCAAAGCGCCAGCGCGTTCGCGGGGTAATTTGCACGCCCCCTTCCCTTCCAACCGTGACTCCTCTCACATCCTTACGAAGGGAGAAACAGGGGCCCGACAAACTTCCTCAACAGCCCGTCGCAGACGAGTTCACGAAACGCCGCAGCTCTCTGGCGCTCTTACAAATGCGGCATACCAGGTTGCTCTGCTCCACAAGCCGTTTTCAGGCGTGAGCAACACTTCGCCGCACAACCTAACAAAATCCTGGCGACCTGTCAAACGAAATTCTGACAACGAACGGGTTGGTAACTCCGTGGGGAGGTCTGCAGACCAGCACAAATCACAGAGCTCTGTGCGCACGGAAACTCGACGCTCGAAACCGGAGAGGCTTCCTGGCAGGTCACACTCGGAGAGCGGTACAATCCACCGTGGAGGCAATTCGCAGCCGGTAGTCCGGACTCTAGTTCTCCACCTTTCTCGCAGACACCACGGATCTTGCCGACACCAGCGGGGGTCACGAGGAAGCGACACGTGCCGAACCACCTGGAAGCGCGAGATTGCCCTGTACCGTCAGAGGAGGGGCAATCCCTGAGCAGTGCAGACGGCGCACTTTGCAAAAAGCCCGCCGCCTGCTCCAAAACTCACGCGCCTCAGTTACCAAGGCAGGTGCCCACACCGCGCGCTACCGTGATCAGCGGGTGATTCGGATCCACCAAACGCATCTTGCCGCCGACATCGGCCAGCGGCACAGTCACAATGTCACCACCGCGCACGGCCACCATCACACCGCCCACGCCGCTGTAGCAAAGCTCCGCAGCTTTTACGCCAAAACGTGTCGCAAGGATGCGGTCAAAAGCCGACGGCGTACCGCCGCGCTGCAGGTGCCCGAGCACAGTCACCCGGGTTTCAACCCCGGTACGTTCCTCAATTTCCTGACCGATCTTGTTGCCAATCCCGCCCAGGCGGATCGGATCTGTGCTGTCCTTCACCACACGCTGAACCACGATGTCCCCGCCTTCCGGCTTGGCCCCCTCCGACACCACGATGATGCTGAAACGACGCCCCTTCTTGCTCCGCTGAGCAACCACGTCGCAGACCTTCTCGATGTCGTAGGGGATTTCCGGGATCAGAATGACATCGCCACCACCGGCGATGCCGGACTCGAGCGCCAGCCAACCGGCGTAGCGGCCCATCACTTCCACAATCATCACCCGGTGGTGCGACATGGCCGTGGTGTGGATCTTGTCGATCGCCTCCGTGGCAGTCTGCAGAGCCGAGTCGAATCCGAATGTGATGTCCGTGCCCCAGATGTCGTTGTCGATCGTCTTTGGCACCCCGACGATTCGCACCCCCTTCTGACTGAGTTTGGTGGCGATGGCCATGGTGCCGTCTCCGCCGATGCAGACCAAGGAGTCGAGACCGAGCTCCTCCACGTACTCCACCACCTGGTCGGACACGTCGGCGAACTCGATCTCGTCACCCTTCTTACCGACTGGCCAGCGGAACGGGTTGGCACGGTTCGAGGTGCCCAGAATCGTGCCTCCCTGTGTCAGAATGCCCGACACCTTCAGCCAGTCCAGCTTCACCACCCGGCGTTCGATCAGGCCTTCGTAGCCATCTTCGATGCCGATGACCTCCATGTCGTAGCGGCTCATGCTGGCCTTCGCAACACCACGAATGACCGCGTTTAAGCCAGGGCAATCGCCGCCCCCCGTCAGCACACCGATCCGCTTTTTGCCGTTCTTCGCCATCCTGAGCGCTCCTTGCTTGCATCCCAATCCTTGACGACGCTTTTCTTCACTTACATCGGTTCAGCGTTATTTTTGTTGAGCTTCCTGCCCCAATCCACGAAAAAGAGACCCGTGCCCACAAACAAATGCATTCCCGGTCAAATCACCGGCAGGTTCACGCCGTGGTCAAATTACCCACAGCTGCTCCTTTTTGCAAAAGCTGTGCCCAGTTGGTGTACTTCCGGACAGTCGCGAAAGACGCAAACACTGCACTTCTTTGTGCGGAGACGACGCGGGCCAGTTGCCTGCACCGGACGCTTGCAGCAGGTCTTTGACACCGCCGAAGCAGAGCGCCCCAGCACCGCATCTCTGGAGGCAGGCTCGCTTTCTTCTCCAAAACGCAAAGTGGGTGGGAAGTTCCTGTGTCCTCCCATCCACTGGCAAAACGCGTTAAATTCCCGCGCCTGTTCGTCGCTCTGGTCTACTCTTGCGGGGTTTTGTTGGTACGAATTCCGAACAGCGAGTACAGAGCGCAGTAGCCGATCAAGCCCG
>JAADFT010000024.1 GCA_013152765.1 Calditrichota bacterium
CATGCCGGTCCAAGCGGGTCGAGAATCGCAATCACGGCCGTCTCCCCGCTGTTTTCGGCCAGACGCCAGAAGCGCTTCTCTCCGTCCTGCATCGCTCGCTCTCGCCTTTCGTGAAGCAGAGCAACCAGTCCTTTCGAGGGCTCCCCTGCGGTCCTCAACAGCTCTTTCGTCGACGGGCCAAAGGCGTCCAGGGCCGCGTAGTCGCAAACGCGCAGGTGAAACTTGGCGGAATTGGCGTCCAGGGGCTGGCCAATTCGAGCGACAAACACCCAGAAATCTTTTGGAACAACGTTCTCCAATGAGTCCACCATGACAAGCGGACAGGCGTACGCAGACGCTGTCACGATTCCTTCCCAAAACGAGTCGTCCACGTCCGACGGTCGTGTCGTATCCGCCACTTTTTGCATGATGCTCGAAGGTAGACTCACCTGAGTAAATGGCTTCTTACTAAGGCGCTCTTGCGTTCTATCCGAGGTCTTCTCGTAGACAGTCTGTGTAAAACCAATGTCGCGGTAGCGAAAACGTTTGCCGATCCACTGCAGTCCGGACAACACTGTACCTTCGCGGTCTGAGCCAAACACAACCACCCCCCTTAAATTCTTCACGCGAACGACGAAATCCAAAAACCAGTCAGCCAGTTCCATGACCACTCCCTCGTCTTCCGAGGTCGATTCCACGTTCGTAGACAACTGCTCAGGCTTGCTTCATACCCTCCAATTAACAAAGCCCGAGGCTGTCACCTCGGGCTTTGAACATCAATCCATCCTGAAGAAGAGTTTACCCCTCCAGGCTCTCTGTTGGCGTCGGGGCCTCCTTGTCCTCGGGGGTTTCTTTCTTCTCGCTGCTCGGAAGCTCCATCCGGCCGACTTCTTTGAAAATCAGCTCGTCTTTCTTCTTCGACCACTGCACCTCGATGATGCTGCCATCCGTGAAGCGGCCTTTCAGGATTTCCTCAGCCAGCGGATCCTGCACGTAGCGCTGGATGGTCCGCTTCAGAGGCCGAGCGCCGTACACCGGATCGAATCCTTTCTCGACCAGAAACTCACGGGCAGACTGCGACAGCCGCACCTCAATCTGCCGCTCCGAAACACGGTTCAACATCTCGTCGATCACGATGTCGACAATCTTCATCATGTCGTTCCGGTTCAGCGAGCGGAACACCACGATTTCGTCCACGCGGTTCACAAATTCAGGATTGAACACGCGCCGCACTTCTTCCATGATCTTGTCGCGCATGTTGTCGTAGTCGCCCGCGTGCTCGGACTTGCCGAAGCCCAGCCCGCCACCGCGCTTGATCTCGCGCGTGCCCAGGTTGGACGTCATGATCAGGATCGTGTTCTTGAAATCGACTTTGCGCCCAAGCCCGTCAGTCAGGTGCCCTTCGTCCAGGATCTGCAGCAGGATGTTGAACACATCTGGATGGGCCTTCTCGATTTCGTCGAACAGCACCACCGAGTACGGATGCCGACGCACGCGCTCCGTCAGCTGACCGCCCTCCTCGTAACCGACGTAACCCGGAGGCGCCCCGGTGAGCCGCGACACGCTGAACTTCTCCATGAACTCAGACATGTCGATTCGGATCAGGGCCTCGTCGTTCTCGAACAGGTAACGCGCCACTTCTTTCGCGAGCTGGGTTTTGCCCACACCAGTCGGGCCCAGGAAAATGAACGAGCCGATTGGACGGTTCGGGTCCTTCAACCCGGCGCGAGTGCGCTGAATGGCCCGCGAAATCAGGTGAATCACTTCATCCTGGCCAATGATCCGCTTCTTCAGCTCCTCCTCCATCTTGAGGAGTTTCTCAGTCTCGGACTGCGCCACCCGCTGCACCGGGATGCCGGTCATCATCGAGACCACCTCGGCAACGTCCTCTTCGGTCACCGTGGCCACGATCTCTTCTTCAGCCTCTTTCCACCGCTCTTTCGCCTCTTCCAGCTTGCGGTGCAGCTGCTTCTCGCGGTCGCGCAGGATGGCCGCTCGCTCAAACTCCTGCGCCTTGATCACGGCCTCCTTTTCCCGCCGAACCTTCTTGATCTCCTCTTCGAGGTCAGTAATCTCTTTCGGAACGCGAATGTTGGCCAGGTGAATTCGCGCGCCCGTCTCGTCCATCACGTCGATGGCCTTGTCCGGCAGGTAACGATCCGTGATGTACCGGTCCGACAACCGCACGGCCTCGCGCAGGGCCTCGTCCGTGTACTTCACGCGGTGGTGCGCCTCGTAGCGCGACTGCAGCCCTTTCAGGATCTGGTAGGTCTCCTCCGGCGTCGGCGGGTCGACCATCACTTTCTGGAAGCGCCGTTCGAGCGCGCCATCTTTCTCGATGTACTGGCGGTACTCGTCTAACGTCGTCGCTCCGATGCACTGGAGTTCCCCGCGCGCCAGGGCCGGTTTGAACATGTTCGATGCGTCTAAAGAACCAGAGGCCCCACCGGCACCCACGATCGTGTGCAACTCATCGATGAAGAGAATCACATCCTTCGCCTTGACCAGCTCGTTCAGGATTGCTTTGATGCGCTCCTCGAACTGGCCACGGTATTTGGTACCCGCCACGATGGCACCCAGGTCCAGTGTCACCACGCGCTTGTTGTGAAGTACGCGCGGGACCTTTTTCTCCACGATCCGCAGCGCCAGCCCTTCAGCAATCGCCGTTTTTCCAACGCCCGGCTCGCCAATGAGCACCGGGTTGTTCTTCTTACGGCGACTCAGGATCTGCGCCACACGCTCGATTTCCTTGTCGCGACCGATGACGGGATCCAGCTCGCCCTTGCGGGCCAGCTCCGTGAGATCCCGGCCGAAGTGGTCCAGCGCGGGCGTCTTGGTGCGCTTCTGGGTGACCTCCTGGGTCGAAGGCGATCCGCGCAGGATGTTCTCCAGTTCGTTCTTGACCGCGTCGTAGGTCACGTCAAACGCCTGGAGGATCTGCGCAGCGACCCCCTCCTTCTCCTTCACCAAAGCGAGGAGCAGGTGCTCCGTGCCGATGATGTCCGACTTGTACTTGTCCGCCTCCACGTAGGCGAGTTTGAGGATCTTCTCGGCCCGTTTCGTGAACGGGATGTTTCCGATCGTCATCGTCTCGCCCGTCGCGCGCACGGCGTCTTCCACAGAGCGTTTCAGCTCTTCCAGATCCACGCCGAGATCGCGCAAGATCTCAATGGCGATGCCTTCCCCCTCCCGAATCAGGCCAAGGAGAATGTGTTCGGTACCAATGTAATCGTGCCCGAGACGCAGCGCCTCTTCCCGGGCAAACTGAATGACCATCTGAACTCGACTGGAAAAGTTATTCTTCATGCGTCATCAACTCCGTAGTAGAAATGATCCTGAGCTGGTCAGGTCCGACTTTCGTTCTCTCACACATCTTTTACCTGCCCGAAAGAAAGGTCGTTCCCGACTTCTTCCGCTTCGGGCTTTCATGCCAAAATACGCAATCGACACCTGCATCGCCGTGTTCTCTCTCACAATCGGCCAGCGCCTTTGCACGGGCGTCTGCTTCCAGTCGATCGGCCTGCTTTCGCCTACCTTTAGTTCGGCAGATTCCAGGCTCGTTTTAATCGAAAAGTGAACACGAAGCAACCGATCGCCGGCGGTGCCGAAATCGCGGTTCCTGAGCCCCTACAGAACCACCTCCTTGTCCGATTTGATTCGGCCGTCCCACAATTCGATTACCCTGTCCGCGGTTTTCGCGAGATCCAGGTTGTGTGTCACAATGATCAGCGTACGACCCTCCTTACGCACCAGATCCCAGAGAAGTTCGTGCAGGTGCTTGCTCGCCTGGGCATCCAGATTGCCGGAGGGCTCATCCGCCAGCAGCAGTTTGGGACTGTTGGTCAGTGCACGAGCCACAGCCACTCGCTGTTGCTCGCCGCCGGACAGCTCGTTGGGCCGGTGACCGGCGCGATCGCTCAGCCCCACCTGTTCCAGCAACTGCAGTGCCCGCTTCTCGGCGCGCTTCCGGTCCACCCCGGCGATCAGGGCCGGCATCATTACGTTCTCCAGAGCCGTGAACTCCGGCAACAGGTGGTGAAACTGGAACACAAACCCTGCGGTGCGGTTCCGAAAAGCGGCAAGCTGTCCGTTGTCCATCGAAAACACGTCCACACCGTCCACGCTAACTGTACCCGCAGTGGGGCGATCCAGCGCACCGAGAATGTGAAGCAACGTGCTCTTGCCCACACCCGACGGACCAACGATCGCCACAATCTCCCCCCGGCGGATGTCGAGATCGATGCCTTTGAGCACGTGCAACGTTTGCCCCCGAGCCATCGGGTAGTGTTTGTGAATGCCCCGTGCGGAAAGAATGATCTTCTGCTCCTCAACCATGCTTTACTCGTACCGAATGGCTGCAACAGGGTCAAGCCTGGATGCCTTCCAGGAGGGGTAGAGTGTCGCGGCGAACGAAAGAAACAGCGCAGCCACGGCGACCATCACGAAGTCCTGCACCCGCATGGCCACCGGCAGCTTGTTGATGATGTAAATATCAGCTGGCAAAGAGAACCACTTGAACCGAAGCTGGGACCAGCACAACACGTAGCCAATGAGCAAGCCCAGAGCTGTCCCGATGGCTCCCGCCACCACACCCTCGAATACGAAAATTCGCATGATGTCGCGCGAGGTGGCACCCATCGACTTCAGAATGCCGATGTCCCTCGTCTTCTCCATCACAACCATGATGAGCGTGCTGACAATGTTGAACGTGGCCACCAGGATGATGAGACTGAGCACCACGAAAGCTGCCCATTTCTCGATCTGCATCCAGGCGAACAGGTTGCGGTTGAGCTGGAACCACGTGAGTGTGTTGTACGGGTACCCGAGGATCGCGTCGATCTTTCGCGCCACCTCGTCCGCGCGGTCCAGGTCGTCCACCCGGACTTCGATGCCGGTCACTCGTTTGCCCATCTTGAAGAGTTTCTGGGCGGCGGAGAGGGAAATGTAGCCGAAGGTGTCGTCGTACTCGTAGAGACCCGTCTCGAAGTAGCCGGTCACGCGGCATTGCATCATCGGTGGAATCTGCCCGAAGATCCCGGTGATCCCGGCCGGACTGATGAGCACCACTTTGTCGCCCACGCTCACGGCCAGGCGATCGGCCAGATTGAAGCCCAGCACAATTCCGGGCAGAGGGCGCCCCCCTTCTACAACTGGCTTTTCGGAAAAATCCAGAGTACCGTAGACCATTTGCTTCTTGATGTCCACCACCTGGCCCACGGTTTCCGGATCTACGCCTTTGATGATGATCCCCTCGGTTTCGGAGGCACTCCGAATCAGGGCTTTGTCGAAAATGTAAGGGGTCATCCCCACGATGTGGGGGATCGACCGGATCTTGGCAGCAACTTCCTTCCAGTCATCGATGCCGCGGTCGTGAAACGTGCGCACGCGGATGTGGGCGTCGAATCCGATGATCCGGGACCGAACTTCCCGCTCGAACCCGTTCATCACGGACAACACAATCACAAGTGCTGCCACGCCGATCATGATGCCGATGATCGAAAACCAGCCAATCAGCGAGACGAAACCCGTCTTGCGCTTGGTACGCAGGTAGCGGCGGGCAATGAAGAGCTCGTATCTCATGACCGTTCGGGCCGCATTTGCGGGAAGAGCAGAACGTCGCGAATCGACGGCTGATTGGTTAGCAACATCACGAGCCGATCGATGCCAATGCCAAGCCCTGCTGTGGGCGGCATGCCGTACTCCAGAGCACGCAGGTAGTCTTCGTCCAGCACCTGCGCTTCGTCGTCGCCGCGCGCACGCAGCTCCATCTGGCGTTCAAAGCGCTCGCGCTGATCCAGCGGGTCGTTCAGCTCCGAGAACGCGTTCCCGATTTCGTGCCCGGCGACAAAGGGTTCGAACCGCTCCACGAGATTGGGATCGTCCCGGTGTCGCTTGGCCAGCGGTGACAGCTCGATCGGGTAGTCGGTGATGAAGACCGGCTGAATCAGGTTGGGCTCCACTTTCTCCTTGAAAATCTCGTCGAGGATCTTCCCCTTGTCCCAGGACGCCTCAACCTCAATGCCCAGCTTCTCGGCAATCTCCCGCAGTTCACCCTCCGACTTGCCGTAAAGGTTGTAGCCAGTCGCTTCCTCGAGGGCGTCGAACATGGGTTTCCGTGGCCACGGCGCTTCAAGGTTGATCGTGTAGCCCTGGTACTCGATCTGGAGCGTTCCCAGCACCTCCTGGGCGATCGTCCCGATCATCTCCTCGACCAGGTCCATCATGAACGTGTAGTCTTCGTAGGCCACGTACAGCTCCATCATGGTGAACTCGGGGTTGTGAAACCGGTCGATGCCCTCGTTCCGGAAATCTTTGGAGATTTCGTACACGGCCTCAAAGCCGCCAACGATCAGGCGTTTCAGGTAGAGCTCATCGGCAATTCGGAGGTACAGGTCGATGTCCAGTGCGTTGTGGTGCGTGATGAAGGGACGCGCCGAAGCGCCGCCGTAGATCGGTTGCAAAATGGGCGTCTCGACCTCCAGGTAGCCGCGGCCGTCCAGGTACCGCCGCATCGCCGAAATGATTTTCGACCGCTTGATGAACACTTCCCGCACGTGGGGATTCACGATCAGATCCACGTAGCGCTGGCGGTACCGCAGTTCCACGTCGGAAAATGGATCGTAAACCTCGCGCTTGCCGTCCACCACGCGCTCTTTGACCACGGGCAACGGCCGCAGGTTTTTGGAAAGAAGCTCCAGCTCCTGGACCTTCACGGTGATCTCACCCGTGCGCGTGCGGAAGACCTCGCCGCGCACGCCGATGAAATCGCCGATGTCCATCAATTTGAAGAGCTCGTACTTCTGCTCGCCGACTTCGTCCAGACGCACGTAGATTTGGATGCGCCCTTCGGCGTCAGCAATGTGCGCAAACCCGGCTTTGCCGTGCAGCCGCTTCGACATGATGCGGCCCGCCACCGCCACACGCTGGCCCTCGAGCTGGTCGAAATTCTCGAGGATCTCACGCGAGCGGTGCGTGCGCTTGAAGGCATACGGGTACGGGTTCACGCCCATTTCGCGCAGCCGGCGCAGCTTCTCCAGCCGGATGCGCATGAGCTCGTTCAGCTCTTCTTCGTAGTCGCGTCGGATGTCGTCAGTCGGTTTCGTCATCGTAAACTCGTGTCGGTTCTTTGCTCCGCCTCAGGAATTGTCTGTCACCTGCTGAGAGTCTCCTCCCACGTACACCCGCGGTACTCGCTTCGAGACCCAGCAAGTCACTTCGTAAGGGATTGTGTGCAGTTTTTCGCAAATCGAGTAAACACTGACCTCCTGGTCGCCGCGCCGTCCGAAAAGCACCACCTCGTCGCCCGGTTGGACGGGACTGTCGGGGCCGAGATCCACCAGAATCTGGTCCATGCAAACCCGACCGACAACCGGGTAAATGCGGCCTCGAATCAACACCTCGCCCTGATTGGACAGCAGCCGGTTGTAACCGTCGGCGTAGCCCACGGGAAGCGTCGCGATTTTCGTCCGCCGCTTGGCCACGTACTTGCGCCCGTAGCTCACACTGGTACCCGGCTCAACCTGCTTCACGTACAGCACCTGCGTGCGAAACGTCATGGCCGGCTTCAAAGGTACGCTCTCGCTCGTCTCCGGACTCGGGTAGTACCCGTAGAGCATAACTCCGGGCCGAACAGCGTCGAAGGTTGCCTCCGGCAAGTCCAGAATTGCGCCGCTGTTGGCGGCGTGCACAAGCGGAACTCGTACGCCGCCGCTTTCGAGCCGTTCGAGAACCTTCTGAAACCGACGTAGCTGCAAGTGTGCGTAGCGTTTGTCGGCCTCGTCCGAAGTGGCAAAATGCGTGTACAAACCGGTCAGGGCCACACCCTCGGTCTTCAGAACCTTCTCCACGAACTCCGGCGCCTCGTCCCAGGCCACACCCACACGCCCCATCCCTGTGTCGACCTTCACGTGGACGGAGACCGGCTTCCCGAGCTCCCGGCCGGCTTGCCCCAGGGCCGCAAGCGCCTGCTCGGTGTACACGGTGGCTTCCAGGTCGTACTTAGCGAACAGCTTCGCATCGTCCAGGAAAACGCCCCCGAAAACGAGGATCGGCGCTCTGATGCCGGCCTCTCGAAGCTCCAGCGCTTCTTCGACAAGCGCCACAGCCAGTCGGCTGGCGCCACTTCGCAGAGCCACGCGGGCCACCGGCACGGCACCGTGGCCGTACGCGTCAGCCTTAACAACAGCCATCACCTGGGCAGGGGCGACTTTTTTCCGCACCTCCTGTACGTTCGCAGCAATTGCCGTCAGATCAACCTCAGCTACCGTGGGTCGCAACGCCACACCCGCTACGCGTTCGCCGTCTGCTTCTTGTCCACTCGTCGCCCCAGAAGGTAGGCACGGATGAACGGGTCGAGTTCGCCGTCCATCACCGCCTGCACATTGCCTGTTTCCACCCCGGTGCGGTGATCCTTCACCATCGTGTACGGATGAAAAACGTAAGAGCGAATCTGGCTTCCCCAGGCAATTTCTTTCTTCTGACTTTCGATCTCCGAGAGTTTGGCTTCTTCTTCCTGCTTCTTGAGCTGGTACAGCTTCGCCCGCAGGATCTTCATGGCCGCGTCCCGGTTGCGGTGCTGCGAGCGCTCGTTCTGGCACGTCACCACAATGCCAGTCGGAATGTGTGTGATCCGCACCGCTGAACTCGTCTTGTTCACGTGCTGCCCCCCGGCTCCGCTGGCCCGGAACGTGTCGATCCGCAGATCGTTGGGATTGATATCCACTTCCACGTCCGACTCGATCTCCGGGTAGACGAACACGCTGGCGAAGGACGTGTGGCGACGCTGGTTAAAATCAAACGGCGAAATGCGAACCAGCCTGTGAACGCCAGCCTCAGCTTTCAGGTAGCCGTAAGCGTAGTCGCCCCGCACCTCGATCGTAACGTCCTTGATGCCTGCTTCCTCACCGGGCTGGTAGTCGAGAATCTGGGCCTCGAAACCCTTTTTCTCGATCCAGCGCAGGTACATGCGCATCAACATTTCGGCCCAGTCCTGGGACTCGGTGCCGCCAGCACCCGGGTGAATCGTGAGAATCGCGTTCTTCTGGTCGTCGGGATCAGCCAGCAAACTGCGCAGTTCCAAATCGTCAATGTCGGCTTCGATCTTCTTCAGCTCCTGCTCCACCTCCCGGACGGCCTTCGCGTCGTCCTCTTCCTCGGCGAGCTCGAGCAGGAGCTCAGCGTCCTCAAGCCGCCGCTGCAACGAGTCAAACCGCTCAACCGACTCTTTCTTGGAGCTCAAGCTTTTCAGAATTCGCTGCGCACGTTCCTGGTCGTCCCAGAACCCGGGTTTCTGGGTTTCTTTCTCGAGTTTCTCAATCTCTTCCCGGCGTTTGGCCAGGTCAAAGACACCCCCGCAGCTCGTCCAACCTCTGTTTCTGCGCCTCGATGGTTCGCTTCAGATCTTCGTACATCTCAAGCCACCTCCGTATTCAAACATGCTCATTTTCTTTTCAAATCAGGTCGCCATGTCGACACATCGGCACGACACGAACGGCCGCAATATACGACAAAATAGGTTCTTAGTCAAGGCTACCGGGCCGAAGGGATTCACCGATCCTCAGGCTTCCCCCGTGTTCACCGTGGCCCCGTGAGAGCACTCTCTCCTCAAAATCGACAGAATCCCGAAACCGGTGATTCCTGCTGGAGGCACAAAACGCGTTTCTCCGATTTCAGCCTCACGCAGAGGCACGGTGACACGGAGGGACGCCTCGGACGCGCAGAAGCGCGT
>JAADFT010000025.1 GCA_013152765.1 Calditrichota bacterium
GCCAGGGCCTCCGGCGTGAACGGCTTTTCCAGAAAATGGGCTCCCGGCTCCAGAATGGCGTCGCGGACGACACGGTCATCCGTGTAGCCGGAAATGTAGAGCACCGTCAGGTCTTCTTTCTGTTTCAGCAGGCGCGAAGCGAGCTCGCGGCCGCTCATTTTCGGCATCACCACATCCGTTACCACCAGGTCAATTCGACTCCTGCTGCCCGCAAAGAGGTCGAGTGCTTCTTCGGGTCCGGAGGCTGCCAGGACGCTGTAGCCGTAGTCTGTGAGGACCTTGGTCGCGAGCTGGCGAATTTCCTCGTCGTCCTCGACGAGAAGAATGGTTTCGCTTCCGTGCGGGCTGAATGTTTCAGCCGTTTCGTTGCCCTCGGTCTCCTCCTCGCTGGCTTCCGGGAAGTACACCTTGATGGTTGTCCCGAGCCCCACTTCGCTGTAGACCCAGATGTAACCGTTACTTTGCTTCACCATCCCGTAGACCGTGGCCAGACCCAGGCCTGTCCCGGCGCCGATTTCTTTCGTGGTGAAGAACGGCTCGAAGATGCGGTCCACGGTCGCCTTGTCCATCCCCACGCCTGTGTCCTCGATGGCGAGCATGACGTAGCGGCCAGGGTGCACCTGGGGGTGACGCCTCACGTAATCCGCTCCCAGATCGGCATTGCGCGTGCGGATGGTGACTGTGCCGCCTTCGGGCATGGCATCTCTGGAGTTCAGAACCAGGTTGATCACAGTTCGCTCCACGATGGAGGGGTCGAGCCGGGTCAACCGAAGATCAGGCGCCAGGTCGTAGCGCAGCTCGATGGCCTCGCCCACAAGGCGCTGCAACATGGAATCCATGCCCTGAATGACGTCGTTGAGGCTGAGGATTTTGGGCTCTACAATCTGCTTGCGCCCGTAGGCCAGAAGCTGGCGCGTGATGTTGGCCGCACGGTTGGCGGCTTTGTCGATCTCGAGAACATCGTAGCGGCGCGAGTCGTCTTCCGGCAGCGAGGTGAGCAGCGTGTACGTGTAGCCCATGATCGTGGTCAGCAGGTTGTTGAAGTCGTGGGCCACGCCGCCTGCGAGCCGGCCAATCGCCTCCATTTTTTGCGCTCCGTACAGTCGCTGCTGGAGCCGCTTGTTTTCGGTGATGTCCACCCCGGTACCGATGATCCAGCGGATGCCCCCCGAGCCGTCTGGCAGCGCGGAGTAGACCCAGTTGATGCTCCGCTCCGTGCCGTTTTCGTCCTGCCACGTACTCTCGAACTCCACAGGGAATTGGTCGAGACTCAGCTTGTCGCAATCGCCGATGGCCGCGCAAAGCCCTTCTGCGATGCGCGGGAATTCCCGAAATGAGCGCCCCAGGACTTCTTCCGGGCGGCGGCCGATCACGCGTTCGCCTGCCCTGTTGTAGCGGACGATCTTACCCTCTCCATCCATCACGATCATCAACGCTGGCGCGGCTTCGAGGATGCTGGTGGAAAAGTCGCGCTCTTCCCGAAGCCTGCGGTTGCTGGTGAGCAGCACCACCAGGAAGCCGACAATCAGGGCCAGCGTGATGGACGTCCCGACAATGATGGCCCACCAGACCTCTAGGGACGCCGAAAGCACAGAAAACCTCCCGTGTAGCCAAGGTTGGCTGTCACGTTAAGACCGGAGTGAATGACCCAGGCTGCACCCATCAGTTTGGTGTTGATCAGGAAGCCGAAGGCGTACAGGAAAATCGTTCCGGAAAAGTAGATCAGAATGCTCAAAGCGACCCAGAAACGGTAGTCGCGGGCGAGCGGCACATTCGTGGAAGTGAGGCCGATTTGCCACAACGTGTAGATCGCTGCCAGAGAGAGCAAAATGCATTCCAGCGTGCGCGCCAGAAAATTGAAATGCACCAAGCTTCCCAAAGCCGCCTGGCTGGCAGCCCACACAGCTACCACCGGAACCACGCTAATGCGGAAAATCTGGCGGACGCGCGGATGGTCCTGCCAGTACGAGAGGACAAACGCGAGCAGCGCGTAATCGACCAGAAAGTACAGGTTGATCAGCCAGATGTTGCTGATTTTGAGGATGGCCATTGGGATGGACGCGACGTCCAGGGCGAATCCGAGCGTGAGCAAAAGCACCAGGAGCCGCATGTCCTTCCCGAGTCGGCGGAAGAACACCAGCCCAACGGAAAGCGGGAGAAGTCCTGAGATGATCGAGACAATGCTGCTGAGCGGTACGGGCACGACGTTCTCTCAGCTTCTCAAGGTTGCCTCTTCACCGCAGTACGGAGGACAGGGCAGCGACACCTCCGCAATGACTCCGTCGATGATGTCGTTTTCGTTCGCGTCCACGCCGACAAGGACCAGCGCCGGTTTGCCGTCGTCCGTCAGCGCGTAGTAGTAACGGATGCCAACACACCCCTCCTGGTCGATGATCTTCTGGATGGTCTCCTTTCCGAAAAAGCCTGCCAGAACAGCGTCTTTGCCCGCTCTGTTGCGGTAGTTCGCTGTCAGTTTACGAGCTTCTTCCAGGGTGATCGAATGATCTTCCCGTCCTGTGAATGCCATTGTCGCCTCCTTGCTTCACAAAACTTGAGCCTTACCTCCAGACGGCCCGTACCGCTCAGCGAAAGGTCGAGCTCAACGAATCTGGTCGCAGTACCTCCGGTACCAGTTGTCGATCTGGTTCCGGTTGCTGCGACCGAAATGGAAGAGAAGGCGGTACTTGAACGTCACGCTTCCGTCTTTCGGAAGCCGAAAATCGAACACCTCTTTACCACCGGTGAAATCGCGCAACCCAAACGGGTTGACGGCAAAAAGTCCGTAGCCCCGAGCCATCCAGGTCGTCGGGTGGTTGAGGTTGTCCGGGTGATCCATGAAGACGATCGTGAGTGGTTCACCACTCTCAAGGGTGCCGCGCAAAGCCACCCAGGGGGAACGCTTTCCCCACACGCCTTTCTCTCGCTCCGCGCCGCAGGCATTCAGGTAAGAAGCGTGCCCGGGCGGAAACCACGCGGCTTTTGCTGTGTCCTTTTTGCCCTCGGTCAGAGCAGGTGAGACGCGCAGGGCCAGAAAACCCTCCTTCGTGTCTTTGAACACCAGCGGGCTTCGCGACGCCGTCAGCCGAATCGTGAAGTCGACCCAGCGGTCGATGCCGTCGCCGCCGAAACACATAGTTCGGTCTTCGAGAAGAAATGGTTCTTTGCTGTCCTCGATCAGCCATTCCAGAACTGCATGAACCGTGCCAGTGGCGTCGTCGACGGTGTTCGAGACGGCCCTGACAAAGCCCTTGGGACCAGGTGGGTACTTGGTTGTGCTGGGTGGGGCTCCTGGCTCAGTCCGGTAGACGGCCCACGTGTTGACCGTTGTGCCGGTTTTTTCGATCAGTACGTCTCCGTACGCTAACCAGAGTCCACGGTGGTGCGGATGATCTGTGGTTTCTTTCCGACGGGGTTTGGCCAGCGGCCAGGTTCGAGTGATGGCTGTACCCTGAGGGCTGAGGATGGGCCAGAGGATTGGGCGCGTGAGCACTACGTGGTTGAGCACGCCTCCGATGCGCCAGGTGGCAAAAAGCTTTCCATCGACGAACACGTCGGTGGCGTTGACGTCGCGCTGCACGAACCTGACGGGACTGCCCGCTCTGGCTGTGACCGCAAATGTGACCCCCACGAGAAACGCGAGTGCAAGTCGGTAACGCCGGGCCATGTTTTCCCTCCCAACGCACTGGTTTTGCTGCGATCTGTAACAACATAGTCAAAATCTGGCACTTTGGCAACCGGCAATTGTGTCCAGGGATTCCCCGACTTCCGCCTAAGGGTTGGACTGACGACGTTACAACCGCAGGGACGCGAAGAACGCAGAGCGCATGTAGCGCGAGCTTCAGCTCGTGCAGGAGTCCTTGAAGAACCGCAGTTCATCGCGTGTTATCCGGCGGAATACGTTTCCTTCCAGACGCAACGATTGCTTCCGCATGGTAAAGCAAGCGCCCAGGTCAGATGCTGTTCGAGCCACATGTCTGCGCTATTTCCAGAAGAGCTCCGGCGGAACATGCTTCCTGTCTGAAGTTGAACAGAGTGGGGTCAATCGCAACGGCGAGTTGGAATTGTCCAAGGGGATCCCCTTGTCGGGAAACTCTGGTTTTCGCGCACGGGGTTGCTGCCGAACCCGACTTGCTTGATGTTCTTCTGGGGTAGCCGTGGACATGTGCGGCGCCGTGTGCAGTAGAGCTGAAGAATGCTCGCGGAGCTGCTGTTGCGGAAGGGTCCAGGTGGACCCAGGGAGGCGGGGCGTGTTAGAACCACTTTGCGTTTGGGTTCTTGGCGGCTTTTGCCTAAGTTTGCAGCTACAGGGATGAAAAGCAGCACGCGAAAGGAACAGGGTGGAGGAAAGAATGGCAGCACAAACGGTTCGCTACGGCATCATTGGTTACGGACGTTTTGCCGAACGACGGATTGCACCTTCCCTGATGACCTGCCAGCACAGCCGGCTGGTGGCCATTCAGAAGCGGGATGTGGAGGCAGCTCGGAGGAAAGCGGAAGAAGCGGGCATCCCTAAGGCCTACAGCTCGGTCGAGGAACTGGTGGCGGACCCGGAAATCGACGCGGTGTTCATTGCCTCAGCGAACGCACTGCACTACGAACAGACGCTGATTGCTGCCAGGGCTGGGAAACACGTGCTGGTCGAAAAGCCGATGGCCGTCTCAGCAGCTCAGTGTGAAGAGATGATCAGAGCGTGCCGTTCGGCGGGTGTGAAACTGGGTGTCGGGCACAACATGCGCTACACGAACGCGGTACGCTGGCTCAGACAGCTTGTGCGGTCGGGCGAGCTCGGCCGCGTGGCAAGCGTAGAGGCTTTGTTTCACATCGTGGCGGATCCGCGACTGCGTACCTGGGTGTTCGATGGCAAAGTGGCGGGCGGCGGCGCATTCGCGGACCTCGGCGTGCATCTGGTCGACGCGGTGCGGTTTGTGCTTGGCGAGGATCTGCAACAAATCCGTGCGCTGTTTCGTAAAGAGCAGCAAGGGGGTGAGGTCGAAATCGGTGTCAGCGTGCTGGCAGCCACCGAGTCGGGTGCTCTGGCCCGGTTTGACACCTGGTTTGAGCTTCCTTTCCGGACGGAGCTCGTCCTCTACGGTACCCGCAAAGCAGCGGGAATCGTTCGTTTCGACGCGCCGGAGCGGGCGGGCCTGGTGTTTGAGGACGACGGCGACGGCAAACGTGTGCTCCGGGAGTTGCCGTCTTCGGATCCGTACCGGGAGGAAATCGATCGTTTTTCCCTCGCCATTCTGGGCGATGTGGAGCCCGACATTCCCGGCGAGGAAGGACTTGCGAATCAGCGCATTCTCGACGCCGTTTACAACGTGGGTGTGGAGGTCTAACCTGGATGAACGCCATCGAGCTGGACAACGTCTGGAAATCTTTCGGGGAAACCACGGCGGTTGCCGGTCTGGATTTGGTCGTGCCCAGGGGCTGCATTTTCGGCCTGCTGGGTCCAAACGGTGCTGGCAAGACAACCACGATTCGGATGGTGATGGACATCATCGCACCGGATCGTGGTGAGATTCGGGTGCTCGGTCAGCCGAACTCTGGTGCAATTCTGGATCGTGTCGGTTACCTTCCCGAGGAACGCGGTCTGTACCCTAAAATGAAGGTCATCGAACTTCTGGAATTGTTTGGTGTGTTGAAGGGGCTGGCTCGCCAGGAAGCACGGGCCCGAGCTGCTGACTGGCTGGATCGTTTCGGCTTGCAGGACTGGGGCGACAAAAAGGTGGAGCAACTTTCCCGCGGTATGCAGCAGAAAGTGATGTTCATTGGCACCATTCTGCACCGGCCGGACGTGATCATTCTGGACGAGCCATTCAGCGGTCTCGACCCGATCAGCAGCACGGAGGTGAAGGAGATCATCCTGGAACAGAAAGAACGCGGCGCAACCGTGGTCTTCTCAACGCACTTGATGGAGCAGGTCGAAAAGCTGTGCGACGAGATTTGTCTGATCAACGAAGGCAAGGCCGTGCTGCAGGGGCGTCTGGCCGAAGTAAAGAGCCGCTTCGGCGCACGGAACGTGTTGCTGGCTTACGATGGGCAGCCGGACTTCCTCTACGACACGTCTTTGGTTGCGCACTACGACGACTACGGCCACTACGTCGAGATCCAGCCTGCTGAGGGAGTGAGTCCTCAGGCCATCCTCGAGAGGGCGGTTCGGGAAGTCGAGGTGTGGCGGTTCGAAGTGAAGGAACCGAGTCTGCACGACATCTTCATCCAGGTGGTGAAGGGCGAGGCCGCCCGGGAGGTGCCAGCATGAGGAAAACGCTCGCTCTCATCCGGAAAGAGTTCCTCCAGCGCGTTCGCGGGAAAGGTTTTTGGATCGGTACTCTCGCGTTGCCGGTTTTTTTCGTTGGCCTCAGCTTTGTTCCGGCGTTCTTCATGCACCTCAGCGCGGGCAAGGAGAGCAAGGTTGTGGTGGTCGATCTCACACGGCGGCTGGAACAGGTGCTCCAGGCAAATGCTACGGACACCAGGTTGAAGATGGAAGTGATCCCCGCTGATTCTGCTCAGCTGCCGACTCTGAAGGAGCAACTGTCCAGGCGGATCAGTCGGGGGGAGATCGACGCCGCCTTGTTCGTCCCCGCAAGCGCTACCAAACCGGGCACGGTCAGCCTGGAGCTGTACGCGAAGAACGTGAGCAATTTCGAACTGAACAACGCGCTGAAGACCCGGGTCTCGGAGGCCGTGGTTGAAATTCGGCTTCTCGACAGTGGTTTCGACCCCATGCTGGTCCGGCAACTGACCCGCGGCTTGGAGCTGAAAACATTCAAGGTCGGGAAAACGGGAGTTCAGCAACGCAGTGCCGGCGCAGAGTTCATGATCGTGTACCTCCTCGTGTTCTCGCTGTACATGACCTTGATTTTCTACGGCACGTTCGTGATGCGGGGCGTGATCGAGGAAAAGAGTTCTCGTGCTGTGGAGACGATTCTGTCGATGGTTCGCCCCTCGCAGCTCATGGCCGGCAAGATTCTGGGCATCGGTGCCGTGGGTCTGGTGCAGTACTTCCTCTGGCTGGTGATGATCATCCTGTTTCTGGTTCTGGGGCAACACTGGCTTCAGAGCGTTGCCGGTGTCGGCGGTTCCGTTGGGAGCATCCCGGCCGGTACACTGGCCGCATTCGTTGTGTTTTTCGTGCTGGGTTACCTGCTTTTTTCCACACTGTGGGCGGCTTTGGGCTCCATCGTGAACTCGGAAAGCGAAGCCCAGCAGTTGCAGTTCCCGCTTGTGATGCTGCTTGTGATTCCCTTCATGGCCATGTTCTACGTGATCAACGCTCCCAACACAACCGTCAGCGTGGTGCTGTCGCTGGTCCCGTTTTTCGCGCCGATTCTGATGTTCCTGCGGATCGCCGTGGACCCGCCAGCCCTCTGGCAGGTGGCTCTGTCTGTTGTACTTCTGGTGCTTACAATCTGGGGAGCGATCTGGGTTGTGGGCCGCATTTTCCGGGTCGGCATTCTGATGACCGGTAAGCGACCGACACTACCCGAGATTTTGCGCTGGCTGCGACACGCGTAGGTCGGCTGAAGTAAGTCCGAGAAGCGCTGGTCGAGTCGGCGACGAAACAAGGGAAGACGGTTGGCAAGTCCGTAGTGCAACGGGGGTTCTGGACGCTCCGTTGTTTTTTCGAACCGGGTGGCTTGGGAAAGAAAGCGAAGGGAGGTGAACCACGATGAAGCGTCTTGTTGCGGCCTTTCTCGTTGCAGGGTTCGTCGTTTCCGGTGCCGCTTTTGGCGCTGAGAAAGCCAAAGAGGGTGTGGGTGGTGTTTTGCTGGGCATTTCGTCACGAAGTGTGGAGTCGCTCAACTCTCGGCTACGTGCGGAGGGTTACGGGACGTTTCCGTCCACTGCCTTCAGCCTTGGTGGCTGGGGATGGGGTGTCCGCGGCAACTGGGTGTTCGGCGGTTCGGGAACCGGATTCGTGAACCAGGTGGACGGCCAGATCGCTACGGCTACACTGAGTGGCGGGTTGGGTTTCTTCGAACTCGGTTACAGAGTGGAGTCGGCCAAAGCGAGCCAGGTTGTCGGATTTGCCGGATTCGGAGGTGGCGGCTACACCTTGAAGCTGGTGCCTCTGGAAGTGGAACAAGATTTCAACCAGATCTTGAGACATCCGCGTACCGGCTCGGAGATGACCGGCGGCCAGGTTCTCGCCAAGCTCGGCGTCCAGATTGACTGGATCGGCCCGAAGTTTGGGAAGGAGAAACGCACGAACCTGACAGTGGGTGTGCGGCTGGAGTACATCATCGGGCTTACCTCGCCAGCGTGGAAGGTCGAAAATGTCGACCTTCGCAACGCACCGGATTTGTCGCTCGACGGTTTCCAGCTCACGTTGGCTGTGGGTTTCAGGGGGATTGAGCCGGGCACTGATTGACGCGTGGTTCGGGCGTCGCTGAGCAGCAGGGCAGAATTCTTTTCGCCGGGTGCGGCTGAAGTGCACATCTCGTTGTCGTTGTAAGACGAAATTCGTTTCGCCCGCAGAACTTGAGCGTACAATTCGTCTTTGCCGGAAACCAAAGGGGGAGTCGTTTTGCGCTCTGCGCAGCAGCGCCTCTCGCAAGCAGAGCGAACGCACTCTTCAGGGAGATTCTGTCACGGTGAGCCGGATTCGGGCGTGTCTCGCATTTTGCCTTGTTGTTTCGATCCTCGCGGTGCCGAGGGCGGGTGCCGGTGATCTGCCCTGGAGTACGTCGGTCCGACGCGATTTGCCACTGGCAGCCGCCGGCCTGGGCCTTGCAGCTGCGGGGCACACCTTCGCGGGGCGGATCCCGCCGGTTGGTCAGACTCTGAGCAGCAGTGCCGACGTCTTCGTACTCGACCGGGGCCTGATTTTCCCTTACTCGGTCCAGTGGGGCCATGTGAGCGACGCCGGACTTGTTGCATCCGTCGCCGCTCCTCTTGGTGCCTATCTGCTGACGGCGGGCTTTGGGGCGACAGACGATCTGGCCCAGCTCGGCCTTCTCGAGCTGGAGACGCTGTCGGTCGTCACCGGGGTCATGTACATCACGAAAGCCCTCGCTCAACGACCTCGACCCTACGCGTACCGGAGCGACACGCCTGCGGAGCTGCTGGGAGATCCGGACTCGCGGGCCTCGTTCTTCTCCGGTCACGCGGCGCTCGCGTTTGCGGCCGCGGAGCTGGAGCGCCAGTTTGTAAACGCTGCGGATGGCCCTCGCTGGCTTGCCTGGAGCGGGTACGGTTTGGCCGCGGTGACGGCCACCGGCCGCGTTCTCGCCGGTGTGCATTTCCCGACGGACGTGGTTGTAGGTGCGGCTGTGGGCGTCTTGGGTGCGAAGGCCATCCTGACTCTGCACGAACGCGCCGAAAAAAGCGAAAATGTCCCCGCCTTTTCCGTTGGGATGCTGAGCTTTACGGTAGTTTTCTGAGGGGCAACCTGTCTTCCTGGACGCGCGCACGCAGCTCTAAACACGGGAAAGCTCAAAAGAACTGTGAAAACTTTCACAAACCGGAAGAACCGCACGGGCGCGGAGAACGCAGGGGGCGCGAGAGTGCCAGCCACTGTCTCCGTCAGGAGTGACTGGGGCAGGTTGGTTAAATGAAACGATCTGGCCCACGCAAGCCGGATTACGGAAAACGAAGAAATCCGAGGAATGGAGTTCCCCGGCAACGCCAGATGGAAATCGACTGTCCTCTGGCCGGGATGTTGAGGTAGCAGCCGGTGTCGGACCGGCGGTTCTGGCCAGA
>JAADFT010000026.1 GCA_013152765.1 Calditrichota bacterium
GAAGTGGAACCCGCCCAGGCGTTCCTCGGCGAGCAACGTCGCTACGATGTAAGCAATGTTTGTCGCCAGCGGGTGGTGGCCAAGATCCACGAGCACTTTGGCCCGCGGTCCCAGCTTGGTGCACAGCAGGTAGGACGTGCCCCAGTCCGGAATGTCGGTGTGGTAGAACGCGGGTTCGAAGAACTTGTACTCGATGGCCATGATCATGTGTTCGGGCATGGCCTCGTACACTTCGGTGAGCGCTTCGAGCATCCAGGCGAGACGAGTACGGAAATGCCCCTGCCCCGGGTAATTCGTCCCGTCCGCAAACCAGGGCGTGAACAGGTTAGACCCAACCTCCTTTGCGATCTCAACGCACTCCAGCATGTGCTCCACGGCCTTCCGCCGCACCCGGGGGTCGGTGTTCGTCACACTACCGAACTTGTAGTCGTCATCCTGGAAAAGGTTTGGATTCACCGCACCGACGCGAAGGCCGAGCGAGGCAGCGTGTTCTTTGAGAGCACCGAAGTCGTCCACCTTGTCCCAGGGGATGTGAATGGCCACGCTCGGGGCAATTCCGGTTAGCTTGTGCACCTGAGCGGCATCTTCGAACTTCTCGAAGACATTCCGCGGCACACCAGGCTGACACCTTGAAACGCGTCCCACTGTCGCCGTATCCCCAGGACGGCGTTTCAACAGCCAGTTTCATGACTTTGTCTTCGACCCAGTCGACGTCGACTCCGTGGGCTTCCAGTCGTGCCCGGAGTTCCTTGTAAGCGCTTTCCCACTCGTTCGGGTCAACCATTCCGTCTCCTCCAGGCCTTCGGTGTTCTCAAACAAAGTCAGGAATTGCACGAGCGCCCCCGCCGAAACCCGGGTGCGTTCCCCCGCCGAAAATGCCCTGGCCGCCGACCGGGTTGTCGGTCGCGGGCTGACGGCACCGTGCGCCGATTCAAGTCTCGCCGCGTTGGCGCAGGTAATCCAGGAAGCGCCCGGCGTCGTCCGCCATCTGCACGTTGTTGAAAAGCACGTAGTTGGTCCGCGCGGGATCCAGGGAACTGCGAATCTGGTGGAAATCCTCCTCGGTGTGCACGTACCTGTACCCGGTACGACCGTGCAGCCTGAAGTACCTGAATTCACCAGCTAACGGAGCAGCTTTCAGCGGATCCACGCAGTGTACGAGATGCAGCTCGTCGCAGAGGCTTTTCACAAGGTCATCCGGCCACGAGCCGCGCGGTTCCCACACGAAGACAAAATCTTGCCGATCCGCCTTCGTGAAAAAGTTTTTCAGGTTGGCCACGTTCTCGTCCGTCGGCCGGAAGCTGGCCGGGCACTGAAACACCAGCACCCGAGCCCCGAGTTTGGCAGCAAACTCCGCTGTGCGCTCCCAGGCCTGCCAGACCTCCTCCGTGTCTTTGAAGCCGCCGTATCTGGTACGCGCTGCATCCGGCAGCGGCTCTTTCAGGCGACGGTAGGTCGGACTGGACGGCTCGTGTGTGATGAGCTGCCAGGCCTTCATTGTGTACTCGAATCCTGGCGGCGCCTCTTCGCGCCAGCGTTCCGCCGTCTCCAGCCGCGGCAACTGGTAGAACGTCTGCTGAATCTCGACGACCCGAAACCTGGCGAAGTACTTCTCCCGGGACATCGAGAAACCGCAACACCCAACCCTCACGTCCATCAGCGCTGCCGTAGTTTGCTCCAGCAACGACTGCAAAAGGTCTTGCCCTTCCGGTCCGTGTCGGCCAGAGTGTTGGAGAAGAACATCACGCAGTGAGGATCGCTGCAGTGTCCGAGGCCGAACACGTGGCCGAGCTCGTGGACCGCCTCTTTGACAACTCGACTCTGGAACAAGGCCTTGCCCGAAATCCCTCGAGGCAAACCGTAGTGCAAGCGGTAGGTCGAAATGAGACCGATCGTGTGGGCCGGGTCCGCCTCACCAAACACGAAGTTGAGACCCGGTACGTAGAGGTCCACATCGGTCACGCCCAGCAGAGGCCGCTGTCGCGCGGGCACGGTCTTCGCCAGATGACGCAAGATCTTGGGAGACAGGAACTGGCGTCGCAGCGGAGAAAAAGCGTCGCCCGGAAGAGCTGTTTTGGCAGGCTGCGCCTGCTGAACGGGCCGCCCAAAAATCAGTTCGAGTTCTCGCTGCAACAGCGGAACCAGGTCCGGCTCGCACTCGCCCACGCAAACGATGTAAATCGGCCCCAGGTCCATCTCCACACTGCGTCCTCAGGCTGCAGAAAGCTGCAGATCTGCCTGCTGCAACACGCCAATTTTCTTCAGAAAAGCGACACCCTGCTCGGCCTCAGCGGGCGAGACCTTTGGGTGAATCTCCATCACCTTCACCACGTCCGGCCTGAAGTACGGCAGAAGAAGCGACCAGTCCACGTCGCCGTCTCCGGGGGCCCGGTGGTCGTCAATGCCCAAGCAGTCGTGCAGGTGAAACCCGACCAGCAGGTGACCGTAGCGCTTCAGGGGCTCGTCCTGATTCCAGAAACCCAGCACCTGGTGAACCTGGGCGTGCCCGACGTCGTGCCAGTACCGCAACTGCCCACCCTCGAAGTGGTCGAACAGGATTCCGAATTCCTCCAGGTCGGGAATCTGGTGGTAGCGGTAGCGGGTCTCGATTCCCAGAAAAACGCCTTTTTCCGACGCCGCACGGTTCAGCGTGTCCAGACTGCGCAGAACCGCATCCAGGTTGGGCTGGCGTTTCGCCTTCCGTTCTTCGAGCTTCCGTCGGCGCAGCACCTCCGCTTCCGGCGTGTTGATCTTGCCCTGCTTGTAGAGTTCGAAGAATCTGTCGGATTCGTGGTCCATCTCCACCTCACCCAGGTGGAACACGACCGCGGTCGCACCTGTACGCGCGGCCAGGTCGATCGACCTCAGGGCAAGCTTCACGGCCCCCTGGCGTTCCTCTTCGTCCGTAGAAGACAACTTCAGCGCGTCGCCCGACGCCTTGGCCTGCTCCATCCAGTCGGGCAGAGGCGCCGGGTTGTGTACCGATGTCACACGCAGGTCCCCCTGCTTGAGGCGGCGCTCGATGTCCGCCACCATTTCCTCAGTCACGCGGTAGTCGATTTCGACGCCGTGTACACCTAAAGCGAGGATGCGGTCAACGATCTCCGATCCCGTCTTGGCTTTCGTCGCAAACCAGGCTGTTGAGATTCCGAACATGTCACTCCCCGATCAGGTGTCGTGTCGTACCGTTCCGGACCGGCTGAATTTCTTTCCCCCTGCGTGTTCAGCGTGCAACGCCGCTTTCGCGCTTACGTTCCGTCCGGTACCACGTTCGCGTAGAAATCCTCGATGATGTCGCAGGCTTCTTCCGGCTCTTCGGCGAGCGAAAACAGGTTCAGGTCTTCCGGGCTGATCTTGCGGTTCCGCGCCACCGTCTTCTTCAGCCACTCGATCAGGCCTTCCCAGTACCGCGGACGCATCAGCACGATTGGGAACCGGCTGATCTTGTGCGTTTGAATCAGCGTCAGCGATTCGAACAGTTCGTCGAAGGTGCCGTAACCGCCAGGGAAGACCACAAAGGCCTTGGCGTACTTGACCAGCATGACCTTTCGCACGAAGAAGTACCGGAAGCTGATCAGCTTCGTCACGTACTTGTTCGGCTGCTGCTCGAGAGGAATTTCGATGTTCAAACCGATGGAAAGCCCCCCAGCCTCTTTCGCGCCCCGGTTGGCGGCCTCCATGATTCCCGGACCGCCGCCGGTGATCACTGCGTAGCCGTGCTCCACAGCCAGTCGGGCCAACCTCCGGGCGCTTTCGTAGTCCTTCGATTCCCGGCTGGCACGCGCCGAGCCGAAAACAGTAATCGCCGGCCCGACCTCGGAAAGCTCTTCAAAGCCCTCCACAAATTCCGAAATGATCCGGAAAACCCGCCACGTGTCCTCAAGGTAAAAGTGGTTTATCTGCCCGTTGTACTTGTTCATTCGCACTCCTTACCTGATCCAGTTTTTCTCCCCCGACCTGTTCCCCTCCCGTTTCGCACTCACAACTTTCAATTTAGCAAAATTCCTGCGCTGCCGCAACCTCTTTGTCCGCGGGTCGCGCTTTTGTCGTGCTTTCTCCCGCTCCCGCACCCCGACGCAGCGTGATGACCACAACCTCCGGGCGACAGCCCAGCCGCACAGGAACGGCTGTACTTCCTGCCCCGTAGGTCGTGTAGCCCCACATGTCGCCTTCTCTCCACAACCCCACGCCGTAGCGACGTGGCACACGCGCGTTCATGAACACGGGACCGATTTTCGGCAGGTGAATCTGCCCGCCGTGCGTGTGCCCACACAGGTAAAGCCGAACACCGTGCCCGGCTGCTTGCCGAAAAAGCTCCGGCGAGTGCGCCAGAAGAATCGTAAAGGCCCCAGCAGGCACGTCGCTCAGAGCGGCTTCCAGGTCTGCCGTCTCGTACAGATGCGGGTCGTCCACGCCCGCAAGCCAGATGGCGTCGTCTCCTCGTACCAGCCGAACAGCCCGATTCCGCAACAGACGCACACCGGCGGACTCAACGCCCGGCAGGAACTCGGGATCATCGTGGTTCCCCTGCACACCGAACACCCCGTCGCGGACCCGAACGGCCGGGAGCAGTCTTCGCAAACGACGCAGCGCCTCGGAGCCGTCCCCGTGAAAGCGGCTGCGAAAGTCCCCCGTCAGCACCGCCAGGTCCGCTTCGATCCCCTGGAGCTTCTCGACCAGCACCTCGGTGAGACCGTCCAGCCCGTCGATGTGCAGGTCCGAAAGGTGCAGAATGCGGTAACCGTCGAAGGCGTGGGGCAAATCTTCGAAAGGGAGCTCCAGGGTTCGTACCTGGACGTCCAGTGCGTTGCGAACCCCGATTCCGTAAAGACCGCTCAATTTGAACAGCAGGCGCGCGAACGCCCCCAACGCGTCGACATTCTCGAGGTGAATGCGCAGTCGTCTGGCAACTTTTCTGGCTACTCGTGCTCCCTGCTCGGTCATTTGCGAATGCCAACTCCGTGCGCGTCGGAAGCTCGCGCCACGCTGTTCCTCATGTCAGTCCTCGGTTACCGTGTCTTCCCACAGACGCCACTTGGCTCGCCCCTCCCGGTCAGGCTGCCCGTCCAGTTGCAAACCGAAGGTCGAGAGAGGAACCTGAAAAATCGTTCTGTCCTTCCAGCGCAGCTCCGTAACCACAGTGGCCGAAAAGCTCAGCCCCGAAGCGTCTCTCCACACATGTGCCAGGTGGGCATCCGTGGTAATCGGTCCGGCCGTAACAGCGCCGCTCTCAAACGTGTAGCGCGGCCGAACGTTCTCTCGTAGCCTCTCGCGCTCGAGATCCAGTTTGACCACCAGCCACTCGCTCGGCTCGGCAGTCCCCTCGCCGAACGTCAGCGCCACGGCTGCGTCGTTCCAGGACGTTTGCAACAGTCGTGCCCGTCCCAGCTCGTTCTCGACGTTCGCGCTACTCTCCACCGGTACAAGTCGCGTGACAAAAATCGTCCAGCGCCCCGCGAGAAAGTGGCTCGGGAACGCCTCGTAGAAACACCATTCCTTGTCGTAGTGCCGCTCGATTTCGAACACACCGCGCCGCCGTCCCGGCTCGACGTCCAGAAACTGAACCAGAAGCCTGCGGCTGTCCGGGAGCTTTTCATCGAACATGTGGGTGTAGCCGCCGAGAATGTAGTTGTCACCACGCTCCAGAACGACCTGCGTGTGCCACAGGCAGGCAGGTGTGAAGTAGTCGTCGCGAGTGGGGGCGAAAGCGTCCACAACCACGAAATCGCCCGCCTCCTTTCGGTACACTACGATTCGGTCCCAGGTGTAGCCCAGCCTGTCGTCTTCCACGCGAGTGCGGGAGTAGTCGATTTTCTTGAGTCTGGCAAAATCGATTCGCTTTGTTCGCACCGGGCGGTAGGCCCCACTGTTGCGAAGAAGTTCGTACACATCCTGGTCGCGGTCCAGCTTCTCCGCCCGCACCACCAGGCGGTTGTGGAAGTAGTCCGCACGGTACGCGCCGAAGCGTCCGGAGGGCAAGTCGCTGCGGTACCCGGCGTCGTGGAGCAAGAGCGCCCCCTCCGACATCAGGAAGACCACCGAGTTTTCATCGGCATGCCCGTGGTGCATTTTCTCTTCTTCCACGGAAATCGTGTCGCGCAGGTACTGGCGGTCGAGCCAGCCCCAGTCCCCTTCGTCCCGGTAGTTCAGGAGCAGGTAAGTGGACTTCGGCGACCAGCCATTTCGAAACACCACTTTCTTCGCAATGAGCTCGTCCAAATCCTTCGACGGCGTATCCGGCTCCTGAAGAGCCACAGTGTCGTCGCACCACTGGTGCGCAAACACCAGGTGGCTTGCCACGTCGGAGGGCGTCAACTTTTCCAGCGTACCGTTCTCGCGGCATGACCTGAAAATGCGTGCCGCCACCCACTTGTAGCGTCCATCCCGGAGCTCGCGAGCAGCCAGTTCAAACACCGCCACCAGCAGAAACCAGGTCGAACGCCACTCACCGTCGCCGAAGTCCGGAACGGTGCCGTGCGGGGCAATCAATTCCACGAAGTAGTCCAGGTACCACCGCAAGGGAGGTCGCTGCAAGCGCTCCAACTGGCCGGTAAGCTCCAGGTAGCGGGAAAAATGGACCAGCCAGACGGGGTGGTACGTTGTGGCATCTTCGATTTCCCAGCGATCGAGGTTGTCGTCCGCAATGATTTCCGCCATCCGGCGCCAGCGCGGGGCGTCGGGGTGCCGCGGAAGCACCTGCGCCGCAAGCATGAGACCCTCTGAGCGCAGAATGGCGCGGTTCATGGCGCCCCATTCCGGATGTGCGAAGACCACGTTTACCGTGTCCGGCAGAAGCTGCTCCAGCCAGGCAAGATCCTCCGGGGACAGATCCCCCACCTTGCGCTGCAAATCGATTGTCCGCGCCAGAAGCGGGATGTAGAAGATGTTCACAAAGACGGGCAACCCCAGGTCGCGGGTTTCAGCCCGGACTTTCGCAAAATCCTGGCCCATCGCGCTACGCAGGTCCGAGAAGGCGCGCAGAATTTCAAGGACCTCGGTCGATGCCTCGGGCGCCACCAGCCCCTGAGCACGCAGGTAGCTTAGCAAAAAAGCAAGACGCAGCGGCATCTGAGGCGGATTGTACCCCCAAAGCGGGTTCGGCCCCGCCTGCTCTCGCCACGCCCGAATCACCTCCCGCCACTGTCCTCGCCCTTCTTCGGCAGCCCGGGTCAGGAAATCTTCGTACTCCTTTCTCGTCACACTCGCCAGTTCCATCCTTGCCTCCACAGTAAGCGCCACCCTCGGAAACGCCAGCTACTTGATCGAGACCATCAGCCACAGGAGGAAGATGATCAGGCCAACCACGAGCCAGGCTCCCCCAAACCCGATCACGTCTTTCCAGGTTGGCTTCAGGATCTCCCAGTTCGAGCCAGGCCAGATCTTTTGCTTTTCGAAGATTTCCGGGTGGCGGTAGGCTTCTTCAAGCGCCCGCTCCTCCGCTTCTTTGTCCGGCTGCACGGGAGTGTGAATCCTGGCGAAGAAACGGTCCAGGTCTTCTTTGGGAACCGGCTTGGTGACGTAGCTCAGGAGAAACAGCAGTACGAACGGGAAAAGAGCGTCGAAGAAGAACCGGGTTGCCACAAGCTGCGCCTTGGTGAAGTGGCTGAAGTCCACACCGAGCAGGCTCAGGACCCAGACTTCCGCCTGGAACCGGCCCAGTCCGAGTTTCGGCGAGTCCGGATCGGCCGGGTTTTCACGCACCACTTTGTCGAAGAAAATGCCGACCGGCTCGATCACGTGCCGTTTGACGATCACCTGTCCCACGTGATCGGCCAGTCCCTGCTGCACATCCTCTTCCACCGCTTCGGTCTTCACCTCGATTACTTTCCTGACTGTCTCCTTCAGGAAAGCCGGATTCCGCTTCGCCCAGTCAAGCGTCTGGAAAACGTTGGGAATGACCGCGTAGATCGTGAAGCAGGCGAAAATCTGGATGATCACCGCCCACTTGGTCAAACGCCGCCACGTGTAGCCGAGCCAGATCGGCGCTCCGAAAATCGCTGGAATCGAAATGAAGTATTTGAACAGGTCCAGCAGGTTGTCGATGAACATCGCTGCCCCAATGCCGCCCAGCAGGGTGACGGCGATAACCACGCGCCCCACGTTGATGTAATGCTTCTCCGACTTGTTGCGGACAAAGGGCTGGTACAGGTTTCGAATGAACAGCGCCGAGTTGGACACGGAGCCAGCGTCCAGCGTGGACATGTTCGCGGCCAGGATCCCGGCCAGCATCAGGCCAATTGCCCCCGGGAAAAGCAAATCGCGGGTCATGTAGCCCCAAATCAAGTCCGGATCGTGCAGCTTGCCAGCGTACAGTCCCAGCGCGAGCAACCCCGCCAGCGCCCAGAAAATCATGATGAAGCGCTTGAAAAACATGCCTCCCAAGATGCCGATTCTGGCCGTAAGTTCGTCCTTGGCTGAACCAGCAACGGCCATGTTGGGCGCGACCGCCACGATCGACACCAGGTTGGCCAGTACCATGGCCAGAATCGTGTACCAGGCGTACTCGCTCAGCGTTACCGAGCCGAAGAGCCGAAACATGTACTCGGGCACCGAGGCGTGCAGCCCTGCGAATCCCCCGATTCGCGCAAGTCCAATTGGGATCAGCATCAACGAGAACGTGATGATCAGAACCCCCTGAATGGCATCTGTGATGGCCGCGGCCGTAAATCCTCCCATCATGGTGTAGATGGCCACAATCAGGCCGTAGACGAAGTAGAAGGCCACCGGGTGGGTGTACGAAACGAACGACTTCAGTTCGCCGCGTTTGTAGCGGTCGCTCAGCTCTTCGTACCGCGCCTGCTCTTCGGCCGACAGTCCCACATCCAGGCGCGACTTCAGTTCCTCGTACTCGCGGAACAGTTCCACACTGCGGCGCTCTTCGGGCGTGTACTGTTCGAAAGGCTTTGGCGTCAGGGCCATCATCGTTTTCGCGCCGACCATGTAGCCGACCCCGCCGCCGATGAAGGCCATCAGCAGTGTGAACACCGCGTACGCTCCGCCTAAGAAAAGGCTGCGGAAACGCTCGGTGAAGTAGTCGCCAAGGGTAATCATCCGGGAGCGGCGGAACAGCAGCGCCGTGAACCAGTAGAACGGCGTCAGGAAAAGAACCAGGTACTGGATCCACATGCCCCCGATGCCCTGCCGGTACACCTCCCGGGACACAGCTACCGCCTGATCCGAATTTGTCGCGTTGCCAAAATTGAGGAAGAACTGGTAGAACTTGCCTAAGCGGCGCCCTGCGATGTAGAAATCCTCGGTGTTTTCCGTGTCCTTTCCGGCTCGTTTGCCCAGCCAAAGGATCACGGCGATGTAGCCAACGATGACAAGGAAGTCCAGGATGTGCAGACCGAAGATGTGCATCGCGTTCTCCTTTCGGCAGAGTGGGTCAGCCTTACGCGGATCCCTGCGACGGACTCAGCCCAACTGCGGCAGCGAGAGGCAGCTACGTGACACCGCGACCTTCCGTGCTCAACAGTTGATTCCAGCCCGGGCCTGAACCGTCAGGGCCGCTACCTCCGAGAATCGACTTCACCCCCTGCACCTCTCCCGTGGTCGCTTTCTCCTCAGGCTTCCTCTCCGTCCCCCGCCTGCTCCACAACGCGCTTCACCACCAGTACGTGTTCGGGCGGCGTGTCCCAGGGGATGATCCCCGTGCCCATCACGAAACGCGTCCACCCCCGCGCTTCTTGCAGCGCCCCTGAGGCAGCGTTGCGAATCGCTTCCACCGGTCCCCATCTGACCAGGCCCGGATCCAGATTCCGCCGCACGAGAATGCGTCGTCCCTCGAGCTCGCGCCGGTACGTGGCGAAATCCGCCGTGTAGTCGCAGAGCACGTAGTCAGCGCCGGTGTCCGCCACCGCCGTGGCAATTGGAGTTGTCTCGCCACCGATGATCAGGGGCACGTGTTGTCCCCTTAGCGCAGCCTTCGTTTCGCTGATCAGGCGTTTGTGGTGCGGAAACACGAGCTCTCGGTACTGGTTCGGCGACACAAGCGGCGGAGCACAACGCGAGTCGAAGTACACGGGCGCCACACCGCGTTTCGCAAACGCCAGCCCGAAGTGTACTGCTACCTCGCTCGCGAACCCCAGCAAGGCCGTGACCATGGCCGGATCGTCGAGCAGGGCCATGAGCATTCTCTCGGTCCCGAGCAGTTCGGCCGCCAGCGAAAAAGGGCCGCTCACAGCACCAC
>JAADFT010000027.1 GCA_013152765.1 Calditrichota bacterium
CCTCAGTGACTTCTCCCTGCCCAACGCTCCCGGCCGGGTGGGATCCGTGGCACGTCAGGCCTTCACCTCGCTTCACGCCGCGGGTGTTCGGAAGCAAACACTCAGAACGGGTAGCCCACCGAGAAGTACACCGCCGTACGTCCGCCTTCTCCGTAACCCACGTTGAACTCCGCCGGTCCCGCGGGCGTCACGAGTTTGATCCCAAACGCCACACCGGGTTCCGGTTCCCGTCGAAACAGCCTTCCAGGGCTCCTCGCGTGCCAGTTCGCACTTGCGACCAGCGAAAACCGCACGATTGTGTTGTAGTCGTAACGGGCTGCCAGGCCCGCGGTGGCGAAGTTCGGTGTCCACAGTTCATCCCGGTCGTAACCCTGGAAAGCGTGCGCGCCACCCAACCGAAACCACAGCGCCCGGGGCACGTCCCCGTCCGTGAGGCCAAACCGACCGCCAGGAGCTAACGTCAGTCTTCCCAGGTCGAAAAAGCGGCGAAACGCTCCCTCGACACGTCGGTAGTCGAGCGAGCCGCCGAGAGCAGTCCCGTGCTGCCAGATCCGAAGAGTGCGCACGCACCCCGTCGAAGGCAAAAATGCGTCGTCGCGAGTGTCGAGTGCAACCTCCAGTCCGACACCGTAATCGCGCCACTCACTGGCATCGAGTCGGGGAGTGCGTAGCGCGTCGTTCCTTCCCCGCTCGGCGCGACCGGACAGGGAAAGCAGTCCGCTGTTCCAGATGTTCACACCAGCACTCAGAGAAGCTCCGCGAAGCCGGATCGACGCGCGTGCTGCGGGTCGCCCATTTTCGTAGAGCCACGGGCGCGCGCGCTCGTCGTAGAGCGCCGAACGCACCACAAGCGGCGTGCCCAGAAAGTGCCTGTGTTGCGTCTCCAGGGCGACAAACCGACGAGCCGGACCAAGCCGCCAGGTGGCCAGGAGTTGATCCCCGTAGCCGAGCAGGTTTCGGTGCCTGATCTGGATGAATCCGGCTTCGCCGTCTCGGCTGCGGTAGCTCGCACCCAGGTGAATCGACGCACGGGCCGATTCTTTCACCTCAAATTTCACCGACACCGCCCCTCTTCCGGACGGCTTGAACCGCGCGAAAACGTGGTCGAACAGGCCTGTCTCGTAAAGCGCGTGCACGTCGCGACAAACAGCCCCGATGTCGAAGGGCTGTCCCTCGCGGCAGGTCACTTCGCGTCGAAGCGCGGACACGCGCGTAACGTAATTGCCGACGAAGCCGACGTCAGCAATCCGCCGCGGAAGAGCCGCTTGCAGTCGCCTCCGAAAAGCCGTGCGCCGCGCTTTCCAGTCTTCGCGCTTGCCGGTCAACTCGCGCAGCGTATCCAGTTTCGAGCGGGCGTAGTGGTAACCAAGCGCGATCAGCGTGTCCGCAGCGGGGTAATCCAGAGGACTGCGCTTCTCCAGGTAAGGCCGCAGGAGCACGTCCGGCTTCTCGGCGTAAAGCCGGTTCGTCCGCGTCATCCAGATGTCCATCGTCCTGCGAAAAATGTCGATCAAGTTGTCGAGGCGTACGTCCCTTTCGCCAATGCTCGACACGTCCACGGCGATCACCACGTCCGCGCCCCAGCGCCGGGCCACATCCACGGGCGTGTTGTCCAGAAGCCCACCGTCCACGAGCACCGAGTCGCCCCACTGCACCGGTGCAAAGATGAACGGAATGGCCATGCTCGCCAGCAGGCCCTTCGCCAAATCGCCCTGTTTGAAGACCACCAGTTGACCGCTCTTCAAATCGGCAGCCACGATCCGGATCGGGATCATCAGGCTGTCGAACTGGCCGCCAAAAGCCGCGTCCGCGGGGCCTGCGTAGCGCAGCAGCATTTCGTACACCCGCTGCGCAGGAAGCAGGCCTGGCGCCACCTGCGGTTGCAACCTGTCCAACCTGAGAGAAACCAAGCCACGAGCTTCTCCGTAGCGTCCGCTGACGACTCTACTTCGCCGAGCACCGCCTGAGAACACTTTCACCCAGTCCAGCGACAGCACGATCTGGCGGATTTCCTCCGGCGTGTAACCAGCGGCGAACAACGTGCCGACGATCGCCCCCATCGAGGTGCCTGTGAGCATGTCGATCGGGATGCCGTCCTCCTCAAATGCTCGCAGGATGCCGATGTGGGCAAAGCCGCGCGCTCCACCGCCACTGAGCACCAGCGCCACGCGGCGCCCCTCCGTCTCGCCTGCGAGCGCCACGTTGGTGGGAAAACTTCCCAGCAGCAAGGCAAACGAAAGCACACCCGCGACCTGACGCAAAGGTGTTCCCGCCCAGGGTGAACCCATCGACATCATCCAGTTAACCAAGTGATCTCGACCGCAACTCCCCTTCTCCAATTCCGCCGATCAGAATGCCGGTGGCTTTCTACGTCTGCTACGTCAGATTCGGGAAACAAGGCGAAAACTGACACGAGGTCTCCGCCCGGGGATCAAATCCCCAGGCTAGCAAGAAAATCCGCCTGCTGAAGCAGGCTTACCTCGCGCAAAGATCAGCAGCCTTGCCCCTTAAGGAGACTGCGTCCGTGAAAGGTCACCAACATCTTGATGTAGCAGAACTACCGGATCCGGCCTGCTAAAACACGCGACTTGCGCTCTTACCCTCCTCAGGCAAACGCGGTGAAGTAGACGTGAACCGCTCGGCCATGTGATGCAGCGACAGCTCTGTGGTTCGCTTCCTCGCAAAACAGGCCGCGCTGCGCACTGACGCGCCTCACCTCTGCTGCCGGGCGAAGTTCTGCAAAGCCCGCCGAATGCTAGTGACTTTGGACATTTCCAGAATCCTGCCGGCGACCCGTCTGGCTTTGCTGTAGTTCAGGCTGCGAACCACCCGCTTCACCTGTGGGATGAAGAACGGGCTCATGCTGAGCTCGGTGTAGCCCAGCCCAACCAAGCCGTGTAGCGCGTGTCGCCAGCCATTTCGCCGCAGATTCCGATTTCTTTCCCCGCTTCCTCTGCGGCCGCGCGCAGGTCCGCAAGCAGACGAAGGACCGCCGGGTTCAGCGCTTCGTACAGGCGACTTACCTCCACGTTGCTGCGGTCCACGGCCAGCGTGTACTGGATCAGGTCGTTGGTGCCAACGCTCAGAAAATCGACCACCTTCAGCAGGTCTCGCACGATCACTGCCGCCGACGGCACTTCGATCATCGCCCCAAGAGGCACACGCTCGGCGTACTTCTCCCCACGGTTGCGGAGCTGCTCCTTCGCCTTCTCCAGCAAACCACGGGCCTCCTCGACCTCCTCCACAGTCGTCACCATCGGCAGGAGAATCCGCAGGTCGCCGTACCTCCCGGCCCGCAAGAGGGCCCGCAGTTGTTCCAGAAACACGTCGGGGAAAGCCAGCGAGATCCGGATCGCGCGCAGCCCAAGGTAGGGATTGTCTTCCGGCGGAATTGGGAAAAAGCGAGCCATCTTGTCGCCGCCCAGGTCCAGTGTGCGGATGACCACGGGGCGCGGCGCCATTTTCTCCACAACGCGACGGTAGTGCTCGAACTGCTCTTCCTCGCGAGGCAGTTCTTCCCGGTCCAGGAAGTGAATTTCGGTCCGGTAGAGCCCGATCCCCTCGGCTCCCTTTGCCAGGGCCAGGTTCACCTCTTCGTCCGAAGCGATGTTCGCCAGCAGGTGCACCCTGCGCCCATCCGCCGTCGCCGATTCCAGCGCCTTTAGCTGCTCCTCCTCGGCAAACTGCAGAGCGAGCTCCTCCTGACGGCGCCGAAAGAGCTCGATGTCCCGGGCGAGCGGGTTCAGGATGACCTGTCCGCGGTAGCCGTCGACGATGGCCAGAGAACCCAGCGTGGCCGTCTCCACGATCTGCCGGATTCCCGTCACCATCGGCACGCCCAAGGAGCGCGCCAGGATCGCCGCGTGCGACGTGGGGCCACCGCGCTCCGTAACCACGCCCTTGATCTTGTTTCTGTCCAGATGGGCTGTGTTGGCGGGTTTCAGCTGGTCCGCAACCAGGACCAAATCGTTCTCTTCGTCCACAAGGCAGCGCTGTTTCTCCCCCAGCAGGTGGTGCAAAAGACGGTCGCCCACGTCCAGGATGTCCTGTGCTCGCTCCCGAAGGTAGCCGTCCTTCACACTGGAGAGTTTCTTCGCCGACTCTTGAATGACGTCCTCGAGAGCAGCCTCCACATTCAGGTGATCTTGCGTCACCCTTTTCCTGATGCCGTCGCGCAGGTAGGGGTCATCCAGAAAAAGCAGGTGGGCGTCGAAGATGTCAGCCTCACGTTTGCCGACCCGCTCTCGCAGGTCGTCGCGGATGCTCTGCAGCTCCTGTCGGGCCTTGGCAATCGCGTCCTCCAGGCGCTGCAGTTCTCCCGGAACCTGTTCCGGACTGATTCGCCAGCGTGGGGCTTTCAGGGCCTCGCCGATCACGCACACTTTACCCATGCCCAGACCGGGCGAGACCTTCAGGCCGTAGAGCTTCACGCGCTTCGTTTTTCTGGTCACTCTACTGTCCTGCCATCTTCAGTCTGCAAACCCTTGTGGTCAACTCCCCCAGCACCCTGGTCCTTGAGGGCCCTCCTTCGCGCTTTCAGCTCGAATGTGCGCGACACACACAAACTGATTTACGACTCAGTCTGTCGGAAGATCCCACCACCCCGGCCGCAGCAGCGCTACCTGTTGAACAAAGGCCGCGGGGCTACGCGTGAGCCCTGCGGCCTGGATTGCCCGACCGCTTTTCTTGCGACTGGTCTGTCAGGAAATCACTCCGAGGCGCTTGCCCACCTTTGTGAACGCTTCAATCGCCCTGTCCAGGTGGTGTTGCTCGTGGGCAGCTGAAATTTGCACCCGAATGCGCGCCTGGCCCTTCGGCACCACCGGGTAGCTGAAGCCGATCACGTAAATGTCCTCGTCAAGCAGATCACGTGCCATCGTGTGGGCCAGCTTCTCGTCGTACAGCATGATCGGCACGATCGGGTGCTCGCCGGGCTTGATGTCGAAGCCCGCTTTCGTCATTTCGCTGCGGAAGTACTTGGTGTTGCGTTCGAGTTTGTCGCGCAGTTCCGTGGTCTCCGAAAGCATGTCGAGCACGGCGATTGTGGCGCCCACCACCACTGGAGAAAGCGTGTTGGAAAAGAGGTACGGCCGACTCCGCTGGCGCAGCCACTCGATCAGCTCAGCGCGACCCGAGGTGCAGCCGCCCGAAGAGCCGCCCAAAGCCTTACCGAAGGTTGTGGTGATCAGGTCGACTCTTCCCTCCACGCCCCAGTACTCCGGTGTTCCGCGGCCGGTCTTGCCGATGAAACCGGTGGCGTGGCTGTCGTCCACCATTACCAGAGCGTCGTATTTTTCCGCCAGGTCACAGATAACGTCCAACCGTGCGATGTCGCCGTCCATCGAGAACACGCCGTCTGTGGCGATCATGCGCAGTTTGGCACCCTGGGCCTCTTTGAGTTTGGCCTCCAGGTCATCCATGTCGGAGTGCTTGTAAATGAACCGCTGCGCCTTGGTCAGGCGAATCCCGTCGATGATCGACGCGTGGTTCAGTTCATCCGTGATGACGGCGCTCTCCTTGTCCAGGAACGGCTCAAAGACGCCTCCGTTGGCGTCAAAACACGCTGCGTAGAGGATCGTGTCGTCAGTGCCCAGAAACTCGCTCATCTTCTGTTCGAGAATCTTGTGAATTTCCTGCGTCCCCACGATGAAACGCACCGACGACAGACCAAAGCCCCAGCGATCCAGCGTTTCGTGCGCCGCTTTGATCACCTTGGGGTGACTTGACAGTCCCAGGTAGTTGTTGGCGCAAAAGTTCAGTACTGTGCCCTCGCGCCCCTTCACGCGGATCTCCGGCCCCTGCGGGCTCGTCAGGATCCGCTCCTCCTTGTACAGCCCCGACTCCTTCAGTTCGTCAAGCGTCTTTCTCAGTTGCTGACGGTAAGCCTCGTTAAACATGGTTCACCTCCGCTGGTCTTGGCTCCCCGCGGGTCACTCCCCGTGGTCCCACAGCAACACGACCTTGCCGCTGTTTCCCGACTTCATGAGCTCAAAAGCCTCCCGGAACTCGCGGAACGGGAAGCGGTGCGTGACGATCTTCGACAGGTCCAGACGCCCGGAGCTCAAGAATTCCCGGGCTTTGTACCACGTGCTGAACATCTTCCGCCCCGTGATGCCGTACACCCGGATTCCGCGCAGCACAACCAGGTCGTTCAAATCAAGCGTCACGTCCCCGTTGTACAGCGCCAGGATCGACGCGCGCCCTCCCGGCGTCACCGCTTTCAGCCCATCCGCCAGCGCGCGGTTGTTGCCCGACATCTCCAGAAGCACTTCCACCCCGTTGCCTTCGGTGCCCTCGAGCACCACCTCGACCACGTCCTCCTTCAGCGGGTCGATCACGCGGGTTGCGCCCACCTCTTCCGCCAGGGCGCGCCGGTAGGCATTGGGCTCGCTGGCGAAGATGTGTGTCGCCCCCGACGCCTTGGCCACCGCCACGGCCAGCAGCCCAACCGGTCCCAGACCGGTGATCAACACAGGCTTGCCAGCCACGTCCTCCGCGAGGACCGTGTCGATTGCGTTCCCAAGCGGCTCCTGCACCGAGGCGTAGTCCGGAGGGATCCGCTCGTCGTTGATGATGATGTTCTCAGCCGGAACTACCGCGTACTCCGCAAAGACGCCGTTCGTGTCCACACCAAGAATGCGGAGATTCTGGCAGATTTCCGGTCTGCCGGTCCGACACTGGTAGCAGTGGCCACACGTGATGTGCGTTTCCGCCGAAACGAACATTCCCGGCTTCAGGTGCTCAACCCCCTCGCCCAGGGCTTCAATTCGCCCGGCCAGCTCGTGCCCCATTGTTTGAGGCAAATGAATTCGCTGCTCTGCCCAGTGATTCCACTCCCAGATGTGCAGGTCCGTCCCACAAATGGACGTCGCCTGGACCCTCACGAGTACTTCTCCCGGGCCAGGTGACGGAACCGGAACCTGCATCAGCTCGGCTCCCTCCTCCGGCTTGGTCTTGACGATCGCCCACATCGTTTCTGGCATCCGTTTGTCCCTCCGCGTTCAGCGGTAGTGTCCCTGTTCCCAAGCTCGTGTTCGTAGCCGCCCTGTCAGGCCTCCCGAAGGCCGCACCAGGACGGCTTCCCAGTCTTTTGCTTTTTTCGCCCCCAAAGCGACAGCGAAAATCGAGTACCGCCTTGGACTGAAGAAGGTTTTCCAAAACTGCCCGGTCACACTCGCAACCAGCGGCAGATCGCGTCGTCACTCCCCGCCCTTACTGACGACAGCCGCTTCGGAAATCAAACAGGGTACCTGCCCTCAGCGCAACCAGACGAAGCGTCTCACAGTACGCTGGTCGCCGGACTCCGCCACCACGAACAACACGCCCGAGGCGACGGGCCGCCCACGGCTGTCTTTGCCGTCCCAAAGAGTCTCCCAGGCTGCCTGCCCCCGCACACGCCAGGTGCGCAGAACGCGGCCCCGAACGTCCACCAGCCTCAAGCGAACGCTCCTGCCCGGCGCCAGTCCCAGAACTCTGATGGACGTCGCGCCGTGCGCGGGGCTCGGGTAAACTTCCGCCGTCAGCGTAAACGCTCTTGGCGTGCCACGGCCGCTACTTGCTTCCTCCACAGCCGTGATCGTGGCGTCCTTGCCGCCGGACTCGCGGTAGCGCATCGCGAACTCCTGCAGGTACAGATTGGCCACGCGAGCGCTGTGCAGAATGAGCATGTTTTCGTCGTTCCGCGTTTCGGCAGCCGTGGTCCAGTTGTGGGATCCCGTCACCACAAGCGGATCTGGCGCCGTGCCCAGGAGACCGTCCACAATCAGGTACTTGTGGTGCAGCAGACGCGTGGGCAGGTCCCGGTGCACATCTGCTGGCCTCGACCACGCGCCACTACCAGTTCCGGACATGGCACCCCACTCCGAGCCCGGCTGGTTCACGTTGTCGCCCTCGAAAACGCCGGCAAGCGTGAACGGCTGCACACCCTCCCACTTGGCCCTGAAGGCCGCGCTCACGTCGTTGCGCGTGAACGAGTAAATGCAAAAGAGCGCAGAACGATCGGCGGAGTCGATCGCTTCGATCAGGTGCGAAGTGGTGGCGTCGGACGGCGAGAAGTAAGCCTCTACCCAGGTGCCGCCGATGTTGAACCGGTGAGGCGTGTTGTCGCGCTTGCGGCTGCCAAAACGCGAACTGTCCGGGTTCGGGGTGTCGCCAGAGGCGCCCCACATTTCGTCGAATTCGCGCGTGTACGCTAAAGCTAACGCCTGGTCCTGAATGAGCACGGCGTTTTCGGCGTTCTCGGTTGCGCCGGCGTACGTGGCGTTGTAGGAGCCAGTCCAGACCCAATCGTCCGCAGCGCTCGAACGGTCGCGCGCGTCGATGACCACGAACTTGTTGTGCATCTGGCCGCCGCCGTCGTTCTCCCCGAAGGTGTCGTCGATCACCGGCACACCGTTGTTCTTGAGGGCGCGAACCTCCGTGCCGATGTTGTCGTGCTCCACAATCACCCGCACGCTGACACCCCGCTTGAACGCCCCGATCAGCGCTCCACTGATGGCGTCGTCCGAAATCACGTAGAAACACGCGTCCACCGAATGCTGCGCCTGACCGATCCTCTGCGCAAGCACGCTGCTCAGATTCACCCGCCCGCGCGCCTTTTCGCCCCGCGCCTTCGTTGTGTCCACGGACTGGTTGAAGTAGACGTAGATTCGCCCGGTCGCCTCCGACGGCGAGGCCGTGCAAAACAAAAGGTCATCGCTGTACGATGACCCTTCTTCATTCGTCGCCACAACGCGGCAGTGGTAAGTCGTGGCCGCTGTCAGGCCGGTAATGCGAACCGTGTGTCTCGTAGTCTCGCCGCCCGACGAGGGAATCTGGCCGAGCTCGTAAGACGCAGTGCGACCGTACTCCAGCGTGCCCTCAGAGGGTACGTCCGTTTCCCAGCTGATCTCAACTGCGTCGGGCTGAATGTCGGTTTCCACAGGCCCGCGAACGATTCTGGGCCCCGCCCCGTAGGCAATGTCCGCAGGGCTCCGCGGCACAATCTCGTAGCCTTCGGTGTACGGCGCCGACGAGTCCCACTGCTTCAGGATGCCCACCACGTCCACCGTGTCTCCCGACTGCGGCGGCGAGACCTTGGCGTCCGCGTCGAAGTAAATCTTGCAACTTCCCGTGCTGTCGAGAAGAAACCCCACGTTTGACCCCGTGGAACGGAAGACAACTTTGCGCAGGCGGATCAACCGGGACTCATTCGGTTCGCTGCCGTCCGCCTGGAAAGCAGCGCTCACGTCGTGGCAGGTCAAATCCAGGGGCACCGGCTGCACCACCGCTGGGCCGTGGTCGATGAGCGTGCTGGGCTGTTTGATCTCGGTTAGCCCGTTGTACTGGGCAATCGGTCCTGTAACCGTGACGCTGTCGCCGGTTTGAACGGACCAGTCCAGGGTGGGGTTGTAAACGCAAATCCCGCCGGTTTCGTCCTGCAAGTAGATCTCGAAGTGCGTGGTGGCCAGAACACCGGTGCCCACCGTCACCACGCCGGACACGGTCACCTGCGTCCCCACCTGGTACGGAGCGGCCGGGGTGCCGTCGGAATTGTTGTGGTGCAGATTTGCGATGGGTACAACTTGTGCGTGGAGTGAACCGGCGAGACCAAACGAGAGAAGCAGAGCTTGGAGAAAACGCTTCATTCTGGCTCCGTCAGCTTGAGGCACTTCGAAAGTGCCGAGGTGTCAGCCCAACATTTCAGTAGACCCGACTTTGCCCCCGAGTCGCACCCGTAAATCCCCCACCCCACCTGGTCTGCGCACGCATTTCGCAGTGTTCAGAACCGCACGACCAGCGGCGAATTCGTCACCGGCCAGGAGCCCTTGGCCACGTTCTGCCCCTGCATGAAAACCAGGTAGCTGTACTTGCCGTAGTGTACCAGCTTCGGCGCCACCGCCTCAAGAGCAGCGGGCTGATCGGTCACCACGACCAGAACGGCTTTGTCGCGAGATTTCGGGTTCCGCAGTACCGCGATCAGCGTTGTGCCCTTGCCATTCAGGTAGAACTCCTGGCCCGCCACAGCGACCCGACCCGGCTCCAGTTTCAACTCAGCAGGAACCTCAAGGTTCAACTTGTCCCACAGCTTGTTCTCCCAGGGCCCGCCGAAGACCACGAACGAACGCCCTGCCAGCGAGTCGGGCTGCACGCTCGTGTCCGTGGCCACTTTGCCGCGTTTCTTGCGGTCAAGTTGTTGCACCACTTGTTTGTAGGCCGCGGTCAGCTCCGGAGACGCTGCCGCCGGCATCACGAAGACGGGTTTCTCTTCGCCGATGATCTGAGCCAGGGACGGGGCAAACTCGTCCGGATCCAGGCGGCGGAAAACATCAAAGTACGGATCGACGGCCACCTCCACCGGCCGGTTCACCACCTCGATCGACACGCTGTCCACCTCAGCGTGCAGATCCAGCAGTTTCTTATCGCTGCCTGCCGTGGTTTTGACCTGCACAGGCACGAGCAGTCGGTAAGGCTTCTCGGCTTCCTGACCAACCGTCACGGTAATCCTGTAACGGTCACCAACCTGTTCTTTTCGAACGTTCTTCAGAACCAGTTTGGGAGCACCCTTCTGTTCTACCCACTGCCGAAAGAACCAGCGCAAGTCCTGACCGTAGAACTCCTGGAAGACCTTTTCAAAGTCCTTCCAGCTCGCGTAGCGGAAGACGTAGTCGCGGTAGACGTTTCGCAGCGCGTTCCAGAATTTGTCATCGCCCAGCAGGAGCCGCATTTGATGAAACACCATGGCCGCCTTGCCGTACCCGATGGCGCGCGTGGCCGGGTCCGTGCGTTCCCTGAACTGCGTAAGCGGGAAATCGTTGTCCGGGTGCACGTAAACCGTGTAGTCGCGGTCGATGTTCTTGCGGTACTCTGCGCCCGCTTCCTTGCTTTTGGCTTCCTCGTAGTAGTGATCCGCACAGTAGGTCGTTAACCCCTCGCACCAGTTGCCGCCCTCTGGAGAAACGAACACACCGTTTCCCCACCAGTTGTGACAGATTTCGTGACCCAGTGAGGTGTACACGATGAAGGGCAGACGGATGACATGCGAACCAAGTAGAGTGAACGAGGGCATCCCGTAACCGGACGGGAAGAAGTTTTCGACCACCGCAAACTTGGCGTACGCGTACGGTCCAAGCAGCCGGTCGTAGAGCTGAATGTAGCGGGCGGAAGCGGTGAGGTAGCGGTCCACGAGGTCAGCGGACTGCTGGAAGAAGTACGTCATGACCCTGACGTTGGTGCCTGGCACGAGGCGCGCAGCGACGCTGTACGGCCCGGCCACCAGGTAGATGGCGTCCTGTGGGTTGCGCTCCTGCCAAACCGTCTGCATGCGGTCGCCTTCGATCTTGCGCTTCACCAGGACACCCTGGCTCACCACCTCGAACGGCTTTGGCGTGGTGGCGTCGACGCGGAGTGAAGCCAGATCGCCAGGGACAGTGGGGTACCAGAGTGTGGATTCACCCAGGTAGACACCTTTCTCGGAGATGACACCTGCCGTCTGGTTCGCCAGAAAGGTGCGCGAGAATTCCGCCCCAGCGACCGAGTCGGCGATTTGTCCCTCGTAGGCTACTTCCAGCGTGCGAGGTTTCTTCTGAGACTGAGGCAGAGCAACGACAATCAGTTGTGCGCGCCGAACCAGGGATGAGTCATCCGCGAAGGCGGGCGGAAGTATCTGCACAATTTGCGGACCTGTGTGCGACGTGAACGCGCACGTGTCTCCCTCGACGGCGATCCTTGTAACGTGCAGATTTTTGTTCAGCAGGAAGCGAACCTGCTTCTTGGATTTGAACTCGGCCGTGATCTTGTCAGTAGCCTTGAGGGTGTGCTGGGAGGGTTCGAGGGCAACCGTCAGGTTGTGATTCAGAACGTCAAGACCAAACTCGGGAGCTTTCCTGGCACAGCCAGACGCCAGAAGCGTCGCGAGCACCGGCACAATCCACGCCTTGCGCATTTTCCTCCCTCTCTCAGGTAATTTGCTCGCCTCCGGACGTCAGGACCTCACGCGTCGTACGTGCGACTCCCCAACATCGCGGTCAAATATAGCCACTGAGGCCCGGATTGTCAAGAAGCAAGTCCGGTCAGGGGTGAATTGTGAGGGTTGCAGTGTGTACTCGTCCTCAGAGGCCCCTGGTGGCACCGTCCGGTGGAAACCGGTTGAAGCGGATTTTTGGACAGTCCCGGTCAAAGTGAATCTCGCCCAGGAAGTTCACTCTCGAAAATTCCTCTTGACATTCTCGCGGCAGAATTGTACAATTAGGTGACCATATGGCCACCCAACAAACGGAGGCACCTCCATGAACACCCTGACCGAGAAACAGCGTCGTGTGCTGGAGCTCATCGCCGAGCGAATCGAGGAACAGGGTTACCCTCCGACGTTGCGCGAAATTGCCGCGCACCTCGGCGTGCGCT